>JADYZK010000447.1 GCA_020853175.1 Bacteroidales bacterium | reverse complement strand
TTTCGATCCTTTTATTAAGGATGCGCCCATCAACATTTCGATTACCGTGGACGAAACCGGAATGTTAACGATTAGTGCTGTTGATGTGGAACAAATGCGTCGCCAGTTTGATGTACAAGGTTCAAGGGAATAGGTTCAGTTGTTTTTCAGAAATTAAATTTCAAAATGGATATTGTAATTACAGGATGCAGCCGGGGAATTGGTTTTGAGCTCGTGAAGCTGTTTGCTGCAGAGCCCGAAAACCGTGTTTTGGCTGTTACAAGAAACATCAAACCACTTGAAACTGTTGCTGCTAATGGAAATGTGATTCCTTTGTCGCTCGATATGGCCGATTCAAGTTTTGTGGATGAGGTGGTCAAAACTGTTAATTTGTTAGATTTTCGACCTTTAATTTTGATCAACAATGCCGGATTTTTGGTGAATAAACCCTTTCATTCGTTGTCATCAGCTGATTTTGATGCCATGTTTGCAATACAGGTTAAGGCACCTTTTTTGTTGACACAAGCTTTGATTCCATTTTTCACTCGCGATGCACATATCGTAAATATTGGAAGCATGGGCGGCTATCAAGGCAGTGCGAAATTTAGTGGTTTGTCGTTGTACAGTGCCAGCAAAGGAGCCTTGGCTATTTTGTCAGAGTGTCTGGCAGAAGAGCTGAAAGACAGTCATATACATGTTAACTGTTTGGCTTTAGGCGCTGCCCAAACCGAAATGTTGGCACAGGCTTTTCCGGGTTTTCAGGCACCGGTGAGTGCATTAGAGATGGCTGCTTTCATCCACCATTTTGCTACCGAAACCGGACGTTTTATCAATGGAAAGATTCTGCCTATTTCGAGTTCTACACCTTAGTTATGTTTAATTTTGAGTAAAATGTCAACTTCTGAAATTATCGAACATCCCGGAGTGGTTTTAACTGTACATGACAACAACTTGGAAGTGAGGATGCTGACGCAATCGGCTTGCGCCGCTTGTCATGCCAAAGGTGCTTGCAGTGCTGCCGACATGGAAGAAAAGATCGTAATCGTAAGAAAAAGTTTGAACGATGTTTATCAAATCGGCCAACAAGTTACAGTTTTAATGAAACGCGAGCTGGGAACCCTTGCTGTTTTTTTTGGATATATTTTCCCTTTCCTTGTGATGCTAATTACACTTATTGTGTTTATAGTTAATGGTTTCGGCGAGGGAACTGCTGGGCTCGTCGCGATTGGTGTACTGGTTCCTTATTACCTTGTTTTGTATTTGATGCGCGACAGGTTAAACGACAAGTTCGTTTTTGCCGTAAAACCCTTCCAAGTCGAATCAGGGATTTGATTCAGATATACCCGACTATTAAGACCAAATCAAAAATCTATATATTTCGATAAGTTGTTTATTAATGTTCTAAATAACTGATTTACTGTTAATTTAGAAGGTTTCTAAACAACTCCATAATACTATTGATTATCAATAGGTTTCAAATATTATGGATAGTATATTTAGCAGTAAATAATTTTCAACTATCTATATATCAATAAGATAATCTGATGTCGTCTGGCTTGCAGTTCGCATTAAGATTCTATACAATTAATTTACTTTTGTTGCGCTAAGTGCTGCGGCGCAGTTGCATTAACAACGCATAAGTTTTAATTTAAAAGTATATAACGTGAACGATATTTTGCTTTTTACCTTGCTCACTTTAGGTTTGTTAGGTACGGTTCTGGCCATTATATTATACTTTGTGGCACAGAAGTTTAAAGTAATTGAAGATCCGCGTATTGACCTGGTTGAAGACGCTTTGCCCAAGGCCAATTGTGGAGGATGTGGTTTTCCTGGTTGCCGAAATTTTGCCGAGGTAACAGTGAAAGCGGCCAATGATACTCAAAGTCTTGAAGGTTTAAACTGTCCTGTGGGTGGAAACGATGTGATGAAACGGGTGGCGGCTATTCTTCAGTTGGAGGTTGAAGATCAAGAGCCTATGATTGCTGTAATTCGTTGCAATGGATCGCACGCGCATTCGCCTTCTAAAGTGAAGTATGAAGGACCGGCGAGTTGTGCTTTTGCTCATAATTTATTTTCTGGCGAAGGCGGCTGTCAATTTGGTTGTTTAGGCTTAGGCGATTGTGTGAGGTCCTGCGATTTTGATGCCATTCACATGAATTCCGAAACGGGGCTGCCGGTGGTAAACGATAAATGTGTGGCTTGCGGTGCTTGCGTAAAAGCTTGTCCCAGAGGTATTATCGAGCTAAGAAATAAGGGCAAAAAAGACAAGCGTATTTTTGTGAGCTGCATCAACAAAGAAAAGGGCGGCATTGCCAAAAAGAATTGTTCGGTGGCCTGCATCGGTTGCTCAAAATGCCAACAGGTTTGTCCCTACGATGCCATCACCATGGCTGATAACTTGGCTTATATTGATTTTGAAAAATGCAAATTGTGTCGCAAATGCGTCGAAGTTTGCCCTACCGATGCTATCCATGAAATCAATTTCCCACTCAGGAAAGTGAAAGTGGAAACAACCGAAACAGAGCCTAAAAAAGTTCAAAAAGCAACAAATGAAGTTGTGACTACGAGCGAAGTTGTTGTTTCTGAAGAGAATAAGCCAAATACCGAAAACAAAGCATAAGCAACCTTTTTGTATGAACAAGTTGAAAACATTTACCATTGGAGGTGTTCATCCTCATGAAAATAAACTCACAGATCAGGTTGCCATTAGAACACTGCCTTTACCCAAACAATTGATTATTCCTTTAGGTCAAAACTTAGGCGTGCCTCCCAAACCGATCGTGAAAAAGGGTGATGAGGTAAAAACCGGTCAGTTGATTGCGCGCGGCGAAGCTTTTATTTCGTCCAATATTCATGCTCCGGCAAGTGGAAAAATTTTGAAGATTGACGATGCTTTGGATGCCTCCGGCTACCGTCGTCAAGCTATTTTTCTTGATGTTACAGGCGACGAATGGGCTGACGACATTGATACGAGTGGCACTATTGAGAGGGAAATTAAACTTTCAAAAAGTGAAATTGTTGCAAGAATTAAGGAGTGCGGCTTGGTGGGTTTGGGTGGCGCAACTTTTCCAACTCATGTAAAAATGATGATCCCAGATGGTAAAAAAGCTGAGTATCTCATCATTAATGGAGTTGAATGTGAACCTTATCTCACCTCCGATCATCGCATGATGCTCGAAAAAGGCGATGAAATTTTGGTGGGTGTTAGCATTATGATGCGGGCACTTGATACCGAAAAAGCGGTGATCGGTATTGAAAACAACAAGCCCGATGCCATTGCAAAACTCAGTCAGTTGGCTCAATCTTATAAGGGTATCCAAATTCAGCCACTTAAAGTAAAATATCCGCAAGGAGGCGAAAAACAATTGATTAAGGCCTGTGTCAATCGCGAAGTGCCTTCTGGAAAACTGCCCATCGAAGTGGGTTGTGTGGTTTCCAATGTAGGCACCGCTTTTGCTGTTTATGAAGCCGTTCAAAAAAACAAACCCTTGATTGAGCGTGTGGTAACGATTACAGGTAAAAATCTTACCCATCCATCCAACTTTTTGGTTCGGGTTGGAACACCCATTTCAGATTTGATTGCCGCCGCCGGTGGGATGCCAGAAGACACCGGAAAGCTCATCAACGGAGGTCCTATGATGGGAAAATCGTTAAGCACTCCTGATGTTCCGGTAGTAAAGGGTTCATCGGGAATTTTGTTGCTTAAAAACGAAGAAAGCAAACGGCCTACGCCAAAAACTTGTATCCGATGCTCCAAGTGTACTGTGGTTTGTCCGATGGGTTTGGAACCTTTTCTTTTATCCAAATTATCGAAATTAGGTTTGTACGAAAGAGCTGAAAAAGAACAGATTATGGATTGTATCGAATGTGGTTCATGTCAGTTTACCTGTCCTTCGGGGTTGCCCTTGCTCGATTATTTACGTTTGGGCAAGCAAAAGACCGGTCAATTAATCAGAAATAGAAAATAGAAAATACGATGAGTTTATTCACCATTTCAGGATCTCCGCATGTGCACGGGGAGGAGAATGTTAAAAAGATCATGCTAACCGTTGTTTACGCGATGGTGCCAGCCATGTTGGTTTCAATCTATTTCTTTGGACTTGATGCGCTTAGGGTCATGCTCATCGCGGTTGGCGCAAGTATATTTTTTGAATATGTCATTCAAAAATACCTTATCAAAGGTCCCATAACCATCACCGATGGCTCGGCAGCTGTGGCAGGAATTTTACTCGCCTTTAACGTTCCGGCCAATGTGCCGGCTTGGATGCTGGTGGCAGGTGCATTGGTAACCATCGGGGTGGCCAAAATGTCGTTTGGCGGCTTAGGAAAAAACCCGTTCAATCCTGCATTGGTGGGTCGTGTGTTCATGTTGATATCCTTTCCGGTTCAAATGACAAGCTGGCCTGTAGCCAAACCCTTGTTTGCAAGTCATCTTACCGATGCCATCACCGGCCCAACTGCTTTAGGATTGTTGAAAGAAGGTGTGGGTGCAGGTAAAACAGTGGACCAAATTTTGGCCGATCCCCAAATGCCGCAATATCTCGATCGTTTAATGGGCAATATGAGTGGTTCGTTGGGCGAAGTTTCGGCCATTGCACTTATCATAGGAGGTATTTTTATGGTGATCAGAAAAGTAATTGATTGGCAAGTTCCTGTTTCGATCATCCTGACGGTTTTTATCATGGCAGAAATCTTTCATCTCATTGATCCCCAACATTATATCGAACCGAGTTTTCATCTTTTTTCGGGTGGATTGATGTTGGGAGCCATTTTTATGGCAACGGACATGGTCAGTTCCCCAATGAACCTCAGCGGGAAAATCGTTTTTGGCGTCGGTATAGGCCTCATTACGATCATTATACGTTTGTGGGGTGCCTATCCAGAGGGTATTTCTTTTGCCATTCTCATCATGAATGCCTTTACTCCTCTCATCAATAACGCGTTCAAGCCCAAACGTTTTGGTCTTGTAAAAAAGTAATTCATCCATCCTAACATATATTTAAAATGGCAGGCAAAAGGGAATCAAATTTTTTCAACATGGTGAGTACCTTATTGGTAATCTCCGTTGT
>JADYZK010000446.1 GCA_020853175.1 Bacteroidales bacterium | reverse complement strand
TTGCTCCGGGTTTTTTCGATATAGAAATCAAAAAAGGAGAAAGTATTATTGTTTCCGCCGGCATTGACGAAGTGAAAGCCGACAGCTTGAATCGTAGTTTTAATGCAGAGGTAAAAAAACGCACCCCGCGCGACAATTTTGAAAACTGTCTTTCCAACGCAGCCGAACAGTTTCTGGTTCGCTCTAAAAACAAAACAGAGCTCATGGCCGGCTTTCCTTGGTTTGGCACTTGGGGGCGCGACACCTTTATTGCTCTGCCCGGCATCACGCTTATTCGTGGTGATGAAACCAGCTTCAAAGGCGTGCTCGACACCATGATCGGCAATATGCGCGGGCCCTTGTTTCCCAATATTGGTCGCAATAACACACCCGATTACGCTGCCGTTGATGCCCCCTTGTGGTTCTTTTGGTGCCTACAAGAATATGCCTCGTTGAAAAACAACGAAACTGAAATTTGGAAAAAGTACAAGAAAGTAATGGTGTCCATCCTCGAAGGTTTTCGCAATGGCACCGATTACAACATTTTCATGAATGAAGACGGCCTCATTTCTGCCGGTGGTGCCGGCATGGCCTTAACATGGATGGACGTTTTTAACAACGGGAAACCTGTTACAGCCCGCTCCGGTTATGCTGTTGAGGTGAACGCGCTTTGGTACAACGCCCTCTGTTTTGCCCTGCATCTTGCCGAGCTGAACAACGACACCGCCTTTGTAGAAGAATGGTCGTGGATTCCGGAAAAGTTCAAAGGCGCTTTTACAGCTATGTTTGTCCATCCCGATAAAAACTACCTCGCTGATTGTGTTTACGAAGGCAAAACCGATTGGACGGTAAGACCCAATATGCTTTTGGCCGTTTCGCTGCCTTATTCAGCCCTTAGCGAAGAGATGCACAATATGGTTTTGAATAAAATTAAATCAGACCTGCTTACCGATCGCGGCCTGCGCTCGCTTACCCCTACCCATCCCAACTACAAAGGCGTTTATGCCGGCAACTCCGAAGCGCGCAAACTGTCCTACCACCAAGGAACGGTCTTCCCGTGGCTGTTGTCGCATTTCACCAGTGCTTGGCTGCGCCTGCACGGCAAGTCGGGACTGTCGCTCATCGAAGACCTCTATCACGGCTTTGAGCCCACGTTGTTTGAAGCCGGATTGGGATCTGTTTCAGAAATTTATGATGGCGATCCACCGCACGAAGCCAAAGGAGCGATCTCACAAGCATGGAGCGTTGCCGCTTTGATTCAGATGAAAAAGAGCATCGAGAAAACAAAAAACAACTAACCAAAAAACAAAAGAAATGAAGGTATTAATGTTTGGTTGGGAGTTTCCACCCCACATTACAGGAGGACTTGGAACAGCCTGTTTCGGCATGACAAAAGGATTGGTAAAACACGATGTTGAAGTGATTTTTGTGGTGCCCAAAGCTTACGGCGACGAAAGCGAAGAAGCCGTAAGGATTGTAAACGCCAGCGATGTTTCTGTTGACCTAACCGAAGAAGAAAGCAAAACCTATTGGGAACGGGTGCAGTACATGGAAATTGGTTCTAACATCATCCCTTATGTGGGCCCTGAACTTTTTGAGACCTTGAACGAAGAGCATCAAAAAGTGACTGAAAACTTCCGAAGCCCTGTTTTCAATCAGAAATATGAATTTTCAGGAAAATACGGCCTCAACCTCATGGAAGAGGTGGCGCGCTACGCCCTAGTGGGTTCATCCATAGCCACCCAATATGATTTTGATGTGATTCACGCCCACGACTGGCTCACCTATTCGGCAGGCATAGCCGCTAAAGAAACCACAGGAAAGCCTTTGGTGGTGCACATGCACGCCACAGAGTTTGATCGCTCGGGCGAAAACGTGAATTCCGACGTCTATGCCATCGAACGCCGAGGCATGGAAATGGCCGACAAAGTGATCACGGTGAGCAACCTCACCCGGAAAATAGTCATTGAAAAATATGGTATTGATCCCCGAAAGGTAGTTACGGTGCACAATGCCGTTGAACCCATTGATAAATCGGAGCTCGATTTACCCGAAAAGCAAGTCAACGAAAAAGTAGTCACTTTCCTAGGCAGAATCACCTACCAAAAAGGACCCGAATATTTCGTTGAAGCCGCCAACAAAATCCTAAAGCGCGATGAGAACGTACGTTTCGTGATGGCCGGCAGCGGCGATTTGCTCAACAAAATGGTGCTTCGTGTAGCACAACTGCGCATCGGGCATAAGTTTCACTTCACCGGCTTTCTCAAGGGCGAAGACGTGGACAAGATGTTTGCCATGTCAGATGTGTTTGTGATGCCCTCCATCTCCGAGCCTTTCGGCATTGTTCCTTTAGAAGCCATGCGGTCCAATGTTCCGGTGGTGATCTCCAAGCAATCGGGTGTGGCTGAGGTACTTAAACATGCTTTAAAAGTTGACTTTTGGGATGTTGACGGACTGGCCGACGCCATCTACGGCCTCTGCCACTACGATGCCCTCTCGAAAACCTTTATCTCCCACGGCAAAGAAGAGGTGGACAACCTCAAATGGGAACATGCCGCCCAACTGATCAAAAAAGTATATGTTTCTGCAATGCAATAACAAACCAACCATTGATTAAAACGCACAAAAATATGAAATCAATCTGCTTCTATTTCCAGGTTCACCAGCCCTTCAGACTGAGAACATACCGCTTTTTCGACATAGGAAAGAATCATTTTTATTATGACGAATATTTCAACAGGATGATTATGCGAAGAATAGCTGAAAAATGCTACCTTCCTATGAATGCTATCCTGATGGATCAAATCAAAGAGTTTGGCGCGCAGTTCAAAGTCAGTTTTTCTATTTCGGGCATGGCCCTTGACCAGATGGCGCTGTATGCTCCCGAAGTGCTTGAAAGTTTCAAGCAATTGGTAGCCACCGGAAACGTCGAAATTTTGGGTGAAACCTACGCCCATTCCTTGAGCTCGCTTAAAAACGCCGATGAATTCAAAGCCCAGGTTGAACACCACTCCCGCAAGATAGAGGAAGTTTTTGGTGTTAAACCCGTGAGTTTTCGCAACACCGAGTTGATTTATTCCGATGCCATTGGCGCACAAGTGGCCGATATGGGCTTTAAAGTGATGCTCACCGAAGGCGCAAAACACGTGTTGGGATGGAAAAGTCCGAACTATATGTATGCCAACGCCATCAATCCCAAGCTGAAGGTTTTGCTGCGTAATTTCAGGTTGAGCGACGACATCTCTTTCCGTTTCGGACAACAATCATGGCCCGAATGGCCGCTTACTGCCGACAAATTTGCCGGCTGGCTGAATGACATCAACGAGAAAGAAGAAGTGGTGAACATCTTCCTCGACTATGAAACTTTTGGTGAGCACCAATGGGCTGCCACCGGCATCTTCGACTTTATGAAAGCCTTGCCGGCAGCCATCTTGAGCAAAACGAAGTTCAAATATGCTACCCCTTCTATGTTGGCCGACAGCCTGCAACCGGTTTCGGCAGTGCAGGTTCCGTATCCCATTTCGTGGGCCGACGAAGAGCGCGACATCACCGCCTGGGTAGGCAATCACCTGCAAGATGAGTCGTTTGACAAGCTCTATGAATTGGCAGCAAAAGCCGGCCAAAGTCACGATGAAAACCTGCGCCGCGATTGGCTTTACCTACAATCATCCGATCACTTTTATTATATGTGTACCAAATGGTTCAGCGATGGCGACGTGCACAAATATTTCACCCACTACCCCTCTCCTTACGAGGCTTACATCAATTATATGAACGTGTTGGCCGATTTTGCCCTTCGCGTTCAGCAAAGCACCGGCGGAACCAAAGAAATCGTTGAAGACCTCATCAGCTCAGGCTTGAAAATAGGTTCCGACATTGGAAAAGCCATGCAAAACGAGCTGCGCAAAACCACCGAAAGCCTCCAACGTAGCTTTAAAAAAGGCGAAGAGATGGTAAAACCAGCCTTTGATGATTTGATCGAATTTTCTGACAAAAAAATCAAAGAAGTGATCAAAGACCTTGATGCTGAAGACCTTGTAGCAGCCCTCAACGATGCCCAAGATGAGCTTGTTGACAAAGTGCTTCCCAACCTCAGCAAAGCTGCTAGGGCCAAATACGAAAAAACCAAGGCAGCAGCAGGTAAGATAAGCAAGACGCAAGCAAAAAAAATACGCGCGCTGATTGAAGAAAAAATGCAACAGATTATTAAGTAATTGACATCCACATCTCCTCAAAATTTACATCATCAGGCACCCCATTTTTTTTGGAGTAGCCTGATGGTTCATTTATAACAGAATATGACACTAGAAAACCTAAAAAAACCCGAATACCTGTTCGAAATCAGTTGGGAAGTATGCAACATGGTCGGTGGTATTTACACCGTGATTTCGAGTAAAGCCAAACAGCAAAAAGAAGCTTTTGGTGACAATTACATCACCATTGGGCCCGATGTTTGGAAAGAAACACATAAAAATCCTTATTTTATTGAGGATTTGACCCTCTTCAGTCAGTGGAAACAACAGGCAGCCGTTGCCGGATTGAAATTCAAGGTAGGCCGTTGGGCCATCAAAGGTCGTCCTATCGCCATCTTGGTTGATTTTACACCCCTTTTTCCCGAAAAAGACAACATCTTCGCCCATCTTTGGGAAACCTATCAGCTCGATTCCATTCATGGCCCTTGGGACTATGTGGAACCTGCCATGTTTGGCTATGCAGCCGGAAAGGTGATTGAAAGTTTTTATCGCTATTTCCTCACGGGATACGACCGCGTTGTGGCTCATTTTCATGAGTGGATGACCGGTTCGGGCGTTTTGTATCTGAAAGAATACACCCCGCAAATTGCAACGGTTTTTACCACCCACGCCACCTATTTGGGACGTTCCATTGCCGGAAACGGACTCCCTCTTTACAAAGACCTCCCGACTTATAACCCCACGGTGATGGCCAACAGGCTCAATATTACCGCGCAACATTCGCTCGAAAGCCTTGCTGCCAAAGAAGCTGATGCCTTTACTACTGTAAGCAATATTACCGCCAACGAGTGCCGTCAGTTTCTGGGACGCAACCCCGACGCCATCACCATCAATGGCTTCGATCCGAAAATTGTGGGCGATGTTGAGCAGCTTCCGGCCAAGCGTGGCGCTGCCCGCAAAAAAATCCTCAAGGTGGCCTCTATTCTCGCAGGATCACCCATTGCCGATGATGCCGTTTTGATTATCAGCAGCGGACGTTACGAATATAAAAACAAAGGTATTGACCGCTTCATTGAAGCTTTGGGTGTTCTCAACAAAAATGCCGATCTGAAAAAAGATGTCGTCGCAGTAATTGCCGTTCCGGCCAACAGCGCCGGACCGGTGAAAGCTTTGGCCGATTGCTTGGCCGATCCTCAATGCGAGGCCCTTACGGCGCCCGGCTTTACAACACACTTTTTGCACGATGCCGTTAGCGACGCTGTGTTGAGCGGAATACAAAAAGCCGGTCTTACCAATGAAGCCGGATCACGGGTCAAAATCATGTTTATTCCTGTATATCTTAAAGGTGAAGATGGTA
>JADYZK010000445.1 GCA_020853175.1 Bacteroidales bacterium | reverse complement strand
GTGAATACTTTCCTCATTTCAGCAGTGGTGATTCAAACTTTGTTTTATGCGGTTGTCATCGCCGGATTGTATGCCCGCCTCACCTTTCCTGACCTCAGCAGCGACGGAAAAGCTTTGGGCATTGACGGCATCATACCGGCTTATGTGGTGAAAGTTTTTTCTGAGGGCTGGTTTGCTGTTTTGGTAGGACTTTTGGTAATCATGGGATTGCTCAGCGCGGGCCTTTCCACCATCGAAGGCTTGATTCAAAGCCTTAGCACCACCATCACTTCCGACATCATCAAACCCTTGTTTGGAAAGAAGATTAACAACGATGAACGCTATATTCCCATCAACCGCATGGTGATTGTAGGCATGGCCATTGTGGCTTTTCTCGCGGCGCGTCAACAGCTGTTGCACCCGAACCTTAGTGTGGCCATTTTTGCTCAAAACGGCGTGTATTCCTTCTTTTCTATCAATTTTGTTCCTATCGTTTTTGGTATTTTCCTTCGCGACATACACCGTAACACCGCCTTAACCGGCTCTATCACTGCTTTGGGTGTTTATTTTTCGGTGTATTACGTTCTCCCATGGCTCATCAGCACGCAGGGTGTTAGTGTGGGTTATTTCGATCTTTATTTCTCTGGAACAACGCAAAATCCGGCCATTGCAGCTGCTGCAGCCATCGTGTTATCTACATTAACGGCTATGGTTGTTCAACTGATGAGAAAAAATACAAATCCTCTAAAAGAAAGTCTGGCATGAAAACATTCGATCAAATATTTAACGAAAAGCTTATCAGCATTGAAGAAGCCGTTCATTTAATGAAAAGCGACACCGATGTCATCGTGGCCCAATGCGCTTCGGAGCCTCAAGGTTGTATGTCGCAATTTCATCTCGTAAAAGACCAAGTTACGGACGTAAAAGTTTTTTCGGTGCTCACCCTCAAAGCTTATGATTTTTATATGAAACCCGAAATGAAGGGCCATTTTGAGTTGTGCAGTTGGTTTCATGCTCCGGGATCGCGTCAAGCCTTAAAAGCCAAAACCGGAACCGTTACTTATGTGCCAAACATGCTGCACCGCGCAGCCTACGACCGTTTAAAGGTGCGCAAACCCCATTTGTTTTTTGGCACTTGCACACCACCCGACGAAAAAGGTTTTGTATCGCTTTCGCTGGGCATCACTTACGAAAAAGATATTTTAGAGCAAGCCGAAATCGTGGTTTTGGAAGTCAACAAACACTTGCCGCGCACCCTTGGCGACACCCATGTGCATGTTTCGGCAGTGGATTTTTTTGTTGAATACCACCAAACACCTCCTACCCTTCCGGAGCCGACACCGGACGAAATCGCCATGCAAATTGGCAAACACATTGCCGAACTGGTGGACGACGGTTCTACTCTTCAGCTGGGCATCGGCGAAATTCCCAACGCCTGTGCCCTTTCGTTGAAAGACAAAAAAAACCTCGGGGTGCACACCGAAATGCTGGTGGACAGTATGATGGAGCTTTACGAACAGGGCGTCATCACCAATTCGGAAAAAGCTTTCCATAAAGGGAAGTTCATCTGCACCTTTGCCATGGGAAGCGAAAAACTTTACAAATGGTTAGACAATAATATGGCGGTGGAATTCTTACGTGGGAAATACGTTAACGATCCTTGCGTGATGAAGCAAAACAGCAAAATGGTTTCCATTAACACCTGCATCATGATTGATTTTACCGGACAAGTGGCCAGCGAAACCATCGGCATTGAACAATATTCGGGCACGGGCGGACAGGCAGACACCGCTGTGGGTGCCATTGAAGGCCTCGACGGGATGGGAAAATCCATTATTGCTTGCCGGTCAACAGCCCGCAACGGGAAAATTTCTACCATCGTTCCCATGCTGCCCCAAGGCAGCGCCGTAACGCTTCACCGCAGTCATACCGATTTTGTGGTCACCGAATGGGGAAGCACACGCTTGACAGGACGCACCGTGCGCGAACGCACCAAAGCCCTTATCGGCATTGCACATCCCGACTTTAGGGAAGAACTCACCCAACAGGCCCAACAACTGGGATATCTCTAAACCAAATTCAATAAAAACTAAAGCCATGCTACCCATAAAAATCATTGGAACTGGCGTTTACGCTCCAGGCGCACCCATTGCCAATGCTGAGCTGATGCAACTCACCGGATTAAACTTCGATCACGAAAAGTTAGAAAGTAAATTGGGTATTTATACCCGACACATTGCACATCTTCGCGGATTGGATGAAACCACAGCTGATTTTGCTACCCAAGCCGCTAAAGCAGCCCTGAACGATGCAGGCATCAGTGCCGATGCGCTCAACTTGATGATCGTTGGCACCGACACCCCCGAATACATCACGCCGGCCACTGCCATTTTGGTGCAAGGCCGCTTACAGCAAAAAGAAAACTGGTGTTCCAGTTTCGACGTAGCCGCTTCCTGTGCCAGCTTTACCATTGCTTTGGATAACGCCGTACGCCTAATGGCCACCGACGAAAGTCTTAAATATGCCCTCGTAGTGGGCGTTTACAATATGCCTGCCTTTTTGCGAAAAGACGATGCTTTTGGTTATTCCATTTTCGCTGACGGCGCAGGAGCAGTCATTCTTGCTCGCGAAAATACCGGCAAAAGCACCTATATCGGCAGTCAAATGCTCACCGACGGCACCCAACACGATTATATCGGCATCTATGCCGGCGGGTCGCGCAACCCGATAACGAAAGCATTGTTGGACAAAAACGAACAAGGATTGTTGAGTTTGAAACCCCTCCCGGGCGACCGCAACGTGCGTCTGTGGCCCATTGTGGTGAAGCAACTACTCAAAAAATACAAGCTGAATATTGAAGAGGTGGATCATTTCATTTTCACACAAATCAACCGTTCGGTGATTGAAAAAGTGATGGAAAGCCTTCAGGTGACGATGGATAAAACCACCACGGTGATGGATCAATACGGCTATACCGGTTCGGGATGCGTGCCTATGGCCTTTCACCATGCCGTGAAGCAAGGTAAGATCAAAAGAGGCGACCGCGTATTGTTTATGGCTTCAGGTGCCGGTTTGGCTGTAGGAAGCAATTTGTTTGTCTATTAGTTTTTTATAAAAATCCTCCTTTCGAGAAATCAACGCACAAGAATATACCATCATGACAGCATCACATTTTAATGTCGGGATTGTAGGGACAGGCATTTATTTGCCTGAGGGACGCTTGACAGCAGCAGAAATTTCTGCCGCCACACAAGGAAAATGGAGCGAAGAAGCCATTGTGCAAAAGCTGGGTATTGTAGAAAAAACAATCGCCGGAAAAGCAGACGGAACCCAAGAGATGGGTGCCTTAGCCGCATTGGATTGTTTAAAAAACACCGGCGTCAAGGCAGAAAACATTGATTTGATCATCTCCATCGGCGAAGAATGGAAAGACTATCCGCTTACCACCACAGCCATCTACATCCAAGATCGGATTGGTGCCGTGAACGCTTGGGCTTTCGACTTGCAACAACGCTGCTGCACCACTGTGGCCGCCATGAAAATTGCAAAAGATATGATGTTTGCCGACCCCGACATCCATACCGTTTTGATTGCCGGTGGCTACCGCAATGGCGATTTCATTGACTACACCGACAGCTCCGTTTCGTTTATGTTTAACCTCTCGGCCGGAGCCGGAGCCATGCTATTGAAAAAAAACTTAGGCAAAAACGTCGTTCTTGGCACACACATCATCACCGATGGAAGCATGTCGCGCGATGCCGGTGTTGAATTTGGCGGCACAGAAAAACCTATCACCTGCGCTGTAGCCGATGTAGCCTACAAATCGTTAAGGGTGTTTGATGAAAAACACATGAAAGACCGCCTCAACGAAGTTTCGATGACCAACTGGCTCACCTGCATCCACAAAGCCTTTGAAAAATCAGAGCTGGATTTAAGTTCGTTGGGCTATCTTGCCAGTTTGCATTACAAACGTTCCATGTATTTTGGTTTCGTAGAAGAGTTAGGCCTCACACCCGATCAAACCATTTACCTCGAAAACTATGGCCATCTCGGACAAGTTGACCAAATCCTTTCGATCCATAAGGCAGCGCAACAAGGCAAAATCAAAGAAGGAACGGTGATCTCTATGATTGCTGCCGGAATCGGTTACGCTTGGGGTGCAAATGTGGTGAAATGGGGCAAGATGTAGGTCATAGCAATATATTTTATTCTATGTCATTCACTACTAATATTTTATACCATACAAATTGAGATGCAATGGATTATGTCAACCCTCACAATAACATCATCAATTTACTTTAGATGCAACTATTTAGTAATTTTAACATCAAATACTTAATCACTTAACACTTTAAAAAAAATGAAAACAAAAACACTTTCCGTAATCGCGATGGTTTTGGTTCTTTTCATGGGAATGACATCATGCAAAGAGGACAACAAAGCACCAAAAATCAACTCAGCAGTATTGTCATCAGACAACAAAACTATTGCTGTGACCTTCTCAGAAGCAGTGTATGCCAAAGCTGATGCTACAGGCGAACTCACCGCTGACCACCTTGCAGTAACTGCCCCCGGACTTGATTTCACTTACACTGTTTCTCACACTGCCGGTGCAGCTGTTGCTACCGTTAATTTGGCCGTCACCTCTGTGATACAAGGAACTGAAAAGTTTACAGTGGCTCCAGTTGCTGCCAAACCAATTTATGACAACGAAGGCTTGGCCATGGAAGCATCGGCCAAAGCTGAAACAGGAAACACTGCGCAAGACCTTGGTATCATGGGCAATTGGGTTTCAGAAGGCGACAATGTAGCTCCACTTTTGGTGACTTATTTTAATGTTGCCAAAGTAACTGCCAACTTCAAAACCGATATGACTTATCTCGTAGGTCAGTATAATATTGGTAACGCTACGACCACTCCTGACTTGGTTTTCAGTGGCACTTATGAAATTGAAAAATCAACAGTTGGTGAAATCTGGACTGTTAAAATCAATCAAGATTTACCATTCCTTGGCGAAGCAGCAGGTATTTTTGAAGTAAAAAAGAACCCTGAAGTTTTGTGGTATGAAGTCGTTCAAACCTCAGGAACTCAAAACGTACCTCCTACCGCAGCAGCCGGATTTGGCAGCAGCAACGGTGGCACTTTGGGAGTCATCAATATTCAGAAATTTGTGCGCGTAAACTAATCGCTGACGAGCGTTTCGTACAACAATTTTATTGAAAGGCAAAGTCGGCGATGATACAGCCACTTTGCCTTTTTTTTACCCAAATCCATTAAAATTATGAAGAAAATTTCTATATTTCTCCTTATAATGGCCTTGTATCCATTCACTTACATGGTGGCACAAGGAACAGACGTAAGCCCTGACGGACGAGGAACCGGTGCGGCAGGTTTATACAGCCAAAGCTTGCCTTACACGGTGAAATCTAACAAAGAGTTCCAATTTTTGGCCTTCTTTATCAACCAAGGTGTGCGCACCAATGTGTATCCACAAGCCAGCCTTTTCAACGGACAGCTGGTAGGCCGTTTGTTTGGCGCCAACTCCTCAACTACCTCTGATACGTTGACTTCCAGCTACTTCGAGCAACGAATCATTCCATTTTTTATCTATCAACCCAAGCTATTCAACGGCAAAGCTATCTTAAGGGCCTCCTTTGAAATAGATTGGACCTGGGGCGATCAAAATTATGGTATTAGTGGCAATAAAGGTTCTGCCATCAATGCCGACAACGTCAACCTACAAACACAAAACATCGAATTAGAGTTAATTCCATATAAAAACTTTGCAATTAACCTCGGCCTGCAGCGGCTTTACGACACCCCTCACAACCCTTACCGCACGATGGTGGATAGAATGACCACTACCGGATACCGGCTCGCCTATTGGGGAACCGACGGTGTGGGCGTTTCGGCCCGTTACGATGGTGATATCCAAAAGGTGAAAGCCGGCTACTACCTGTTGTATGAGAACAATACCGAGCTGGATGATGATGTGACACTTACCGAACTTTTCTACGAAAGGAAACTCAACATGAAGTGGAACGTAGGCGCATCGGCCTACTATGTTCGCGACAGAGGCAAAGGCCAAGGCGGTGTTTCGGTGTTTAGTCAAGGCTTGCAGAGCTTGCTCGCCTCCTACAACGGGATGTATGTTTTCGATTTACCCAAAGATTATAAGGCCGACATTGTTTGGTTAGGTGCAACCTTTTCGAGAAATCCCGAGTTCTGGCTCGACCCTTTTCAACTCTCCGGTTTTGTAAATTACAACCTGGGCACAGCCCGTAAAAACGTAAACGGAACCTACGAGAAAGCTGCCGACATTTCAGGCGTTGCCGCCAATGTAAGGGCCGCTTACCGTTACGGAAGAACACTCAACGACTACTTTTCAGCCGATTTCACCTTTACTTCGCCCGATAAATATGGTTTGGACGACGGCAAATACACCGGCGTAATGACCGGAAACTATTGGGGAATGCCTACAAGTATTTTTATTGGAACAGGCAGCTATCTGTTGTTTCCTAACCCCAATGTGGTCAACCGCTTCACCCCTGTGATTTCCGATATTTCCAATATGGGATACGGCTTGGCAGGTGGAACTGTCAGCATTTCTCGTGGTTTCATTCCCCACAAACTCATTGGAAAAGTAGGCGTTGCTGGCGCGTTTAGTCCGCTGAAACCCAATGGAGGCGGCAATTATATGGGCTTAGAAGCCAATGGATCATTGGTTTACAACTTCGGTCCGTTTATGAGCATAGAGATGCACGCGGCCAATCTTTGGCTTGGCGATTTCTTCGACAGCAACGACGCTTCGCGCGGATCGGCCGTCAATGGAGGCCAACAAGGAGTCCGTCCGGTGAATCCTTATACCGTTTTCTTGGTTTATAAATGGCTCTTGTTCTGATTCACAACTTCAATAACATCACGATGAAAAAACTAAGAAATTTACAAATAGCAACCATCATTATGGTTATTGCATTCTCTATTGGAGCTTGTACACCCTACAAACATCTGCCCAAAATGCACACGATGAGCGAACTCAAATACGATCACAAGGTGCATTATGCCGAACTGAGCAACCATCTGCGGTTGGCTTATGTGGATGAAGGCAAAGGCAATGAAACCATCATCATGATTCACGGGTTAGGCAGTTATTTGCCCGCTTGGAAAAAGAATATTGATGTCCTGAGCCAACACTACCGCGTGATTGCCATTGACTTGCCCGGATATGGCAAATCATCCAAACACCCGCACAGCGGCCTGATGACTTATTATGCCGACGTGGTAGCCGAACTGATTGAACATTTGGATTTGAAGGCGGTGAACCTTGCCGGACACTCCATGGGCGGACAAATTTCGATGGTTTTGGCACTTGCAAAACCCGAATTGGTGAAACGTCTGATCTTGGTTGATCCTGCCGGCTTTGAGTACTTCCATCCAGGACAAAAAACATGGTTCAAAGATGTTATGTTCCCCAACATGGTCAGACTGACCACCGTGGAGGCCATTGAAAACAATTTGGCCAGCAACTTTTACCGCCTGCCAAAAGACGCACATTTTATGATTGAAGACCGCATCGCCATGCGCGATGCTGATGACTTTGATGCCTATTGTCTTGCCGTTTCACGCTCTGTGGCAGGAATGGTGGACGAGCCCGTTCTCGATAAACTCGATCAAATTAAAGTCCCAACGCTTATCTTTTTTGGAGAAGAAGATATGCTGATCCCCAACCGCTATCTCAACCCGGGTTTCACAGAAAAAATTGCCCGAAATGGTGCTTCAAAAATCGCCAACAGCAAATTGGTGATGGTGCCCAAAAGCGGCCACTTTATGATGTTTGAGAAATCGGAAGTATTTAACAAAGAAGTAGTTGACTTTATT
>JADYZK010000444.1 GCA_020853175.1 Bacteroidales bacterium | reverse complement strand
TGTTAAACAGAGCTGAGCCCAACGCCTTGTTGCTGTTGCGCGATGCTCAATACCAGCTCCTCAAAACCTCGCGCTATTTGCCCGAAATGCACCAATTGGCAGAACGGTTGGAAAGCAGCATTGTTGAAATAAAAGATATTTTTTCAGATGTTGAAAAAGCAGAAGCAAAGGTAAATTTCGACCCTGAAGAGTTAGAAAAAATCAATGTCAGAATTTCTTTGCTCCACCATTTGATGGCCAAACACCGTGTGAAGGAAGCCGACGAGTTGCTTTCGGTGCAAGCGGGCTTGGAGCAACGCTTGGAACAGATAGACAGAAAAGACTCCACCATTGACCAACTCACCAAAAATATTCGTGTTTTAGAGCGAAAACTTGAGGATAAAGCACAGCAGGTCAATCAGTCTCGACGAAAAGTGATTCCTGAAATGGAACGTTCTGTGCGTGTGTTACTTTCCCAATTGGGGATGCCCAACGGACGTTTTGAAGCGGCTTTAGAATCATCCAATCAATTTGGAAATTCAGGCTCCGATCATTTGCGTTTTCTTTTTACGGCCAACAAAGGCAGTCGGCCCGAGGACATAGCCAAAGTGGCCTCAGGAGGCGAATTATCGCGTTTGATGTTGGCCATTAAAAGCCTCACCAGCGGGAAAAAAAGTATTCCAACCATCATTTTCGATGAAATAGATACAGGCGTATCGGGCGACATTGCAGCAAAGATGGGACGAATCTTGTCAACCATGGCTTTGCAAACCCAACTGATTGCCATTACGCATTTGCCTCAAATAGCAGCGAAAGCCAGTCAGCATCTGCACGTCTTTAAACGCGATGACGACAAGCGCACCCGAAGCCTGATCATCCACCTGAGCGAGCAGCAGCGGATTGACGAAATTGCCAAAATGCTCAGCGATGATCAAATTACTGAAGCCGCTCGCGCCACTGCGAAAGAATTGATGGGCGGATACAAATAACAGCTTTCGGAGCTAAAAAAAGCTCTTTTTGACATCTAATTACCTCATTAGATGTATTTTATAATTATATATCTAAATAAGTGAGTTTTTGTATCTTTGCCGCCACACACAACAAACGCTAATAAATTAAAACCATTATGGCATATCAACTGCTAAAAGGAAAAAGAGGAATCATATTTGGTGCACTCGATAGCAAGTCCATTGCATGGAAAGTAGCCGAAAGAGCCCACGAAGAAGGTGCAATTTTCACCCTCAGCAACACCCCCACAGCCCTACGTTTTGGCGAATTGGACGAACTTGCAGCCCAATGCAATGCTGAAATTATTCCTGCCGATGCCACTTCGGTGAAGGACATTACCCATGTGTTCGAGAGAAGCCAAGAGGTGCTTGGAGGTAAAGTTGACTTTGTGCTGCACTCCATCGGGATGTCGCTCAACGTGCGTAAAAAACGCGTTTATAACGATCTCAACTACGAATATCTGAACAAAACGCTCGATATCTCTGCTATTTCGTTTCATAAAATGTTGCAGATTGCATTCAAATTGGATGCCATCAACGAATGGGGTTCGGTGATTGCTTTATCCTACGTGGCTGCGCAACGCACCTTATACGGCTACAACGATATGGCCGATGCCAAGGCATTGCTCGAAAGCATCGCACGAAGTTTTGGATATATCTATGGTAGGGAAAGAAAAATTAGGGTTAACACCATTTCTCAGTCGCCCACCAGAACCACTGCCGGTAGCGGCGTTAAAGGTTTCGACGGCTTGATTGACTTCACCGAACGGATGTCGCCCTTGGGCAACGCCACCGCCGATGAATGTGCCGATTATGCTATCACACTCTTTTCTGACCTGACGAAGAAAGTCACTATGCAAAACCTTTTCCACGATGGGGGATTCTCCAATATGGGGATGAGCCTCAAGGCCATGACCATGTACAACAAGAGTTTCAACTGCGATTGTGAACCAACAGACGAAGAAGATCTCTTAGAAGAATAATTTTTTTATGATTCTGTAAGCCGGGCTGCCTCACGTAGTCCGGCTTTTTGCTTTTTACAGAAAATGTTTTTTCAAACTTGTAAATAATTACCAATAAACCGTTTTGCGGCTTTGGATTGATTAAATTTGTACTTCAAAATCAGCTTTGATAAATAATTACAATTATTTCAATATGAATAAGTTATTAACACTTCTCGTGATCGTGATGACCATTTCACAACTTCAAGCCCAACAAATGGAACAGCTTAAACCCATGATTGGCGAAGGCACAAAAGACAAAGTTATTCAAGCCCTGAAGGAAAAGTCGGACATCAGCCAACACGCCAGGATAGAAAAAGGAGTGCGCCAAGCAGCTTCATTTTGGCAAAGTAACGACGGCACGGCAGATGAATTTATGCAGCTTTGTTTGACCTATTCAGCAACTGATGCCCAACAGCGTGAGGCCGTTTTTCACCGTTTTGAACACAACTTTGAACTGCTTTTTGGTAGTTATAATAAAATGAGTGTCGGCCTGAAACTCCCGCTGCATGTGGATGAGGGCGAAATCATGGAGGTGGACCGCATTTTTGGAGGTTACGACCCCGGAGCGCATTTCAGTGACGACTTTTTTGCTTCAAAGCTGGCGTTTGTCACTATTTTAAACTTCCCGTTTTATAGCTTAAAAGAAAAAACCGAGCTGGGAAGCACCTGGTCGCGTTTGGATTGGGCTTATGCAAGAATGGGCGACGTTTTCAAATCGAGGATACCCGCTGCCCTGCTTCAAAAATACTCGCAAACCATCACCGATGCCGATGGTTATATCTCCGACTACAATATTTTCATGGGCAACCTCATTGACAAAAAAGGAAAAGTGCTCTTTCCAAAAGATATGAAACTGATTTCGCACTGGGGTTTGCGCGACGAAATAAAGGCACAGTATGCCCATAAAAAAGGTTTTAGTCAACAAGCCATGATTTACGAGGTGATGTTGCGCATCGTTCGTCAGGAAATTCCTGAAACCTTTATTAACAATGACAATTTTCAATACAACCCCTTTGAAAACAAACTGTTTTCCCAAGGCACCGAGCAGGCTTTTCAACCTGAACCGAACACACGCTACCAGCAAATTATTCAGCTTTTTCATGCCATTCAGCGTTTGGATGCCTATTCTCCTCATTTTCCCAATTACATCCAACGAAAGTTTGATGAGGAGATGGAAATTCCGGTAGATGATGTGGAGGCTATTTTTGTTGACTTGGTTTCAAATCCTGTGTTGCAAGACATCGGTAAAGTGATTGAAAAACGTTTGGGACGAAAATTACAACCTTGGGACATTTGGTACGATGGCTTCAAAACGCGCTCTACCCTTGACATTGACAAGGTTGATCAAATCCTTAAAGATAAATATCCTAGCAAAACTGCCTTTGAAAACGACCTGCCCAACATTTTGGTAAAGCTGGGTTTCAATGCCGATTCAGCCCAATTTATTGCTTCAAAAATTATTGTTGATCCTTCGCGCGGAGCAGGCCATGCCTGGGGTGCCGCCATGAAATCGGACAAAGCCAGGTTGCGCACGCGCATTGGCCCCAACGGAATGGATTACAAAGGCTACAACATCGCCATTCACGAATTCGGGCACAACGTGGAACAAACCATCAGCCTGCAAAACATGGATTATTACATGCTAAACGGTGTTCCCAACACTTCTTTTACCGAGGCTTTGGCCTTCGTTTTTCAAGCCCGTGACCTCGAACTTTTAGGCCTCGAAAATGAAAACGAACAAAGCCAACATCTTGCAGCCTTAGACAACTTTTGGTCGAATTACGAAATCATGGGAGTTTCACTCGTGGACATTGGCGTGTGGCGCTGGTTGTATGCACATCCTGAAGCAGATGCCGCTCAGCTTAAAACAGCAGTAAACCAACTTGCCATCGAGGTTTGGAACAAATATTTCTTTCCTGTGTTTGGCATCAAAGACAGTCCGATTCTTGCTATTTACAGCCACATGATTGACTATCCTTTGTACCTTTCGGCCTATCCGATTGGGCAATTGATTGAGTTTCAATTTGGCGATTATATAAAAGACAAACAGTTTGCCGATGAGGTTTACCGCTCGTTTACACAAGGTCGCATCATCCCACAACAATGGATGAAAGGAGCTGTTGGCACAGAAATTTCAGCAAAACCAGCCATTGAAGCTGCACAACAAGCAGTGAAGGCCCTCCAATAAGACATCAAAATTAAACGCTGTTTATAGAAAACACTTTTAGTATTGCACAACAATTTTGTAGGTTAAACGCCCCGTCTTGGTGTTCAGCACCACAAAATAGATCCCGGAAGAAAGAGACATTGTCATTCTATTTTCAAAAGTAGGTTGCAAAGCCATTTCCAGCATTTTCACGCCGGTGGAATTGTAAACGATCGCTTGTGAAGGCAGAAGCAGTGGGTCGTTGGCCCTGACAACCAAATTTCCGTTGCTGGAATAAACTTTGAAATTTTCTTTTATGGCAGCAAGTTCATCTACTGAAACGATTAAATTACTACTTGTAAGATCGTTCCATGAGTTGAGAGTGGTTTCTGAAACGGTTACCGACAGTTGCGGATATTGGTTTGCCAATCCGTTCAACAACAAGGTACAGGTATTGGCATTGACATAACTCACTGATTGGATGTTAATTGATGCCGGGACATTGTTCAATTGAAAGTGTTCTTTTTTAATGAGGTGCGTAGCGAAATAATCGTTGCTGAGCTTGAGTGCGACTTGATTGGCTTGGGCCGTTATATTTGCTGAAGGGGAAACAACCTCCGCGTTAAAATTATCGTCCATCCAATCCATTCGGTTGAAAAGATAGGTTTTAAAATAATTTACTTCATCGGAATAAGTGTTGTTGAGCCAATCGAAGTTGGGCCAAACATAAATTCCAAGAATGGGCCAACGGTCGTAGTTGCGGTCTTTTGCAGTGCTGATGTGGTTCACGATGGAGTCCACGATAACATTGACATGACTGTATGACAATCTATTTTGTCGGAGCTGCTGCCAGCGGGTTTTGGCAAGACCATGGAAATAGGGGTCTTCCATCAATCGCTTCCACCAAAAAATGATACTCCAATCGTTGGGATTCACCATTTCATACAACCAGCCGGATGTTTCGAGTCCAGGAGTCCAAAAGTCAACATTACCGTAACCCAAGTTGAAATCCCAGGCCGGGCCAGCAAAAAGCTTGTCGCCATCAGTATCTTTTTGCTTGTACATATAGTTGCTGTAGCGGTATTTATCCACCTCTTTGGTGATTTCGTTCAATAACATAAAGTCAATGAATGAAGCAACATTTAGATATTTTTGATATCCGTTGTCGGGGTCTTTAAAATTGGGTGAGATTAAGGCGTTTTCAAACTCGGTGATGAAATTTTTGATGTATTCGCGTTGTGGATTTACAATGTCTTCCGGTTTAGGGTAATAATATTGAAAAATAATAGGCATTGCATTTGGATAAGAAGGATTTGGAGTTGATTTCCATCCATCACTGCCAAAAGTAAAATCGGGATCAATCTTATCCACACTTAAAATATACCCTCCTGTGAGGTCGGAACCGGAAATTTCATTGGGCTTTAGGGTAGCAATATTCACCCTATTAACGTTCTTTTTTATCTTTTCCATCAATACATAAACTCCTTTGTAATTGCCATTGAGAACCACTTCGCAAAAAACGGTTCGGGTGCAATACTCTCCCATGAGGTGCCCCATTTCAAAAGTAACTACGTTGCGAAGCATAGATTTATCAGCGTAGGGTGCATACAGAACCCAATCGCTTTCGGCAGGCATTCCCAGCAGGGCAACATCAATATCATTGCCTGAACTGTTGCGCATTTCAAAGCCGTAAGACTTCTTTGGGAACATTTGCGATGACTGACCCCTAACTTCTATGCCGATGTGTCCATCGTATTCATTGAAAGGATCGTTGATGTGGTTCACTTGACCGTTTCCATTGTTGATGATTCCCATGACGGCATCAATTTTTGGTTCATCAGGGATTGAAACCCCAAAGGTATTGATGACCAC
>JADYZK010000443.1 GCA_020853175.1 Bacteroidales bacterium | reverse complement strand
GTTCATGTTGGCGACTGATCGCCTACATCGAAAACAGTTATTGCATCCAAGCAGCCAGCTCAAGCCATCTCGCTGCCAAAACCGCTGCGGCCTTCGCCCAATTTACTGAAATGCTGCAAGACATTGACCCATCGGCCTTTAAGGAAATTCTACCCAGTTTTCATGATTTGGGTTTACGTCAGCAACAATTTGATATTGCATTACAAAATGCTTCGTCCGAAAAAATTGCGTTAGCCCGTGAAACCCTTGAGGAGCTTCAAAATTGTCGTTGGATAACAGCACGTTTTTTATCCATTATTCATTTGTTGCCCCAACGGGTGGTGCATACGGACGCCAAAATCAGCAATGTGCTTTTTGATGTCCAAACACACGATGTGGCCTGCATTATAGACCTCGACACTTTGATGATGGGAACCATTTTGTCTGATGTTGGCGATATGATCAGAAGCATGGTGTGTGCCGTGGGGGAAAACGAAAACGACCTTTCTCTCATCAAAGTGAATAGCGATATTTTTGAAGCTTTGGTCAAAAACTATACCCAAAAATTGAACAGCATTACTGAAATAGAGATGAAATTTGCTCCTTTTTCGGGATTGATATTGGTATATATGCAGGCGTTGCGCTTTCTTACCGACTTTTTACAAAACGACATCTATTACACCATTCAGTATCCCTTACACAACCTCGACAGGGCCAAAAACCAAACAAAGCTGCTTCTGGAGCTCATCAAAGAGCCATTGATTCAAGGTTGTTTCGACGAGCGGATTTAACCCCTTACTGAAATTTCTTTTAGCGAATCCATCTTTAAAATTTCAACGGATTTACCGTTCAACTTCAGCATGCCTTCTGATTCAAACTCTTTCAGGATGCGGGTAACGCTCTCTTTGGTCATATTCGACATCTCGCCCAGCTCAAGACGTGTGATGGGTAAGGTGAAGTTCGAGCTTTGAAAAATATCTTCGGTAAGGTAAAGTAAGGTGTCGGCCAAGCGACCGGGCATTTGCTTTTGAGTGAGGCTAATCAAACGGTCGAAATTGGCAGCGCTGTTGCGGTTGCAATGCTTGAGAATGGATTCAGAAAAATCGGGATTGGAACGAACGACTTGTCGCACATTTTCGGAAGAAATGAAACAAGCCGTTGTTTCCGACAAAGCTGTAACGCTGTAATGGTAGCGCATATCATTAAAAAGGCCGGGGCCTCCGAAAAGCTTCCAAGGCAAAATCAAGTCCAAGATCAAGTGTTTTTTATCAATGCCTTCCAGAAAAAGCTTTGCCATCCCTTGGGTAAGCACCATCAAATGGTTGGCCGATGTTCCTTGCTTAACGATGGTTTCACCCACCTCGAAATGCACCTCAAACCTTCCCGCATTCATGGTCGCCAGCTCATCTTTCGACAATAAGTTGAATAACGGCGAACGCTCGTTGCAAATTTCACAATTGATACACTTATCTGATTTATTGTTGATCATTGGCTATGATTAAAAAACATTGATTTTAAGCACAAAATTAATTGATTTATATCACAATCAATAAAAACCATTGTTTTTCTTAAAAAATTTGGTTATAAGTCCATGAAATCATTTCATAAAGCTTACTGATTTACTCAGAATCTGGAAAAACATTTTCGCGGAAAATAACAGGAAAAGCCCAAAAAAGTGAAAAATTTCAGGCATTTTGAAAACGAATTGACCCCATTCAAATAGTGGATTTTCATTTTTTACTCGACGATAAGCTTTTTCACCAACCGGTTTCTATGCGAGATAAGATGCAGGAAATACACGCCCTTTTGCAGCGGGAGCCTTGCTATTGAAGCTATTCCGGCATCGAAATTCAAATGCTTTTTGAAAACGATACGCCCCGAAAGATCAACAATTTGAAGATAAGCCTCCTCTGTTTGAAACTTCAGTGTGAGGCCCCCACCTTGCTGCAAGGGATTAGGAAAAAGCACCGGTTCGTTTTGTTGAAGCTCCAATGGCTGACCCACCGGCCCATATACACTAAAACGACTCACAAAATCCCATATTTCAGCCGATGCACTGATGTCCATATTGGTGATACCAATGCCGCCCGAAGCAGAATTCCCGGGCCAGGTGTGGCCACCATTGTTGATTTTCAACACGCGCACTTCAACTCCCTCGTTGCACAGACCATAAACGTAAGCCTCTACTGTTGAATTATCGGCGACCAAATCAGGATATTGAAAAACCTGCGGTTCATCGGGACAATTGTTCCAGTTGTTCCAATATTCAACAGAAACGTCCACCGATTTGAAAGAGGAGTTTCCGTTGTAAGGCACAACAAAATCGTTGGTTCCGTGGATGTGCATCAGCGGCATGGGGCGGATAGGAAAGCAGGCATTGTAGGTTGCATTAACCATGGTTCCGGCCACAGGTGCAATAGCTGCAATGCGGTCGGAAGCTTCGCAGGCCAAACGATACGACATAAAGCCGCCATTGGAAAAACCGGAAGCATACACGCGGCTTTGATCAATATTGGCTTTGGTGGCAATGGTGTCAATCAGAGCCAGCAAAAAACCTACATCATCGGCTCCTGAACCTCCGGCCACCCCCACATTCCACGAAGTGTTGACGCCATAAGGATAGACAACCACAAATTGATGTGCTTCGGCCAAAGCATTGAAATTACTCAAGGTCATCATCGTTTGGCCATTTTGGGTGAAGCCATGCAAGGCCAACATCAGCGGCATAGCCTCAACAGTTGCCGACTGAGGCAGGTATAAAATATAGGTTCTGTTGATGCCGTTGTGCTCAAAAGTATAGGTTGATTGCGCAAATACTGAACTTGTTGCTACAAAAAATAAGGCGATAAAAGCAGTAGCGTTTCTTTTTATTGTTGAGTATAGCACGCGAAGAATAGGTAAAAATAGTTTCATAGAGGCAGTTATTTTGTTAAAATAAGGAGGAAAGAAAAGAAAGGTCAGACACTGATGTTTTCTTTTTGGGGATGGGCTTTTCGTCGAAAAACCTTTCGTAAGAGCAGCAGTGCTATGGCAAAAAAGCCAAATCCCAACAACGCGGCCCAAGTAAGATTATAGGCATGGAGTTTGGAGTTCAATTTTTCATTTTCAGCACTTAGGCTGTTGTTACGAGCCAATATGCTCTCGTACTCTTGTTGAGCAACAGCCACTTTAGCTTGCAGCCGACTCTGTTCATTTAAAAGCGTGTCGTGCTTATCCTTAAAGGTTTGGTAATAAATCAAAAAAGAAGGGAAATCGTTGAGGGCAATATAATTTTTCATCAACAACTCGTTGGCAATGGATTGGTAACTCAGGAATCCAAACGCTGTTGCTTTGTCAAGACATTGTTTAAGATAGGTGTTTGAAAGCGCGTACTCCTTGCTGTTGTGATACGATTCGCCTAGGTGGTAATAGGTGCGCACAACACCCTGTACAAAATCGGTTGAGGTGTAAATTTGCAAAGCACGGAGGTAGTTTAGGCGTGCATTTTCATATTCTTCACGGGCCGAATACACATTGGCCATGTTAACCAAAGTATGCGCCACAGGGATAGGATTCCCGTCTAACTCTCTAATTTTTAACGCTTTTTTGAAGTATTCGTAAGCCCGATCGTAGTCCTTTTTGTCGTAATAATAAATCAACCCCAGGTTGGAATACGCCATGGAGAGATCGGCGAATTTTTTGTATTTCTCAAAAATTACGATCACTTTTTCTAATGTTTCGATGGCTTCGTTGTTTTGGTCCCATTGCCAAAGCACCTGACTCAGGTTGAGCAACGATGAAGCATAGTTGACCGTATCTTTCAATTGCAAAAAAACCAAAGAAGATTTGTAGAAAGAGTCGTGTGCTTTGTTGAGTTCGCCCATCTCGAACCAAATTTGACCTTGGTTTTTCATAGCCGTACACCTAAGGGTGTCGTTATCCAACTCATCGGCCAAAGTATGAACACGATCAAAATACACCAAGGCAGTGTCGAGTTCCGACTTATTCAAGTTCAAAATACCGATCAAATTGTAGGTGCGCGCCAAACCTTCGCGGTTGTTGAGGTTGGAAAAGTAGGTTGCAGCTTTCTTGTAATAATCGGCAGCCAAATCAAAATCGCCTGCCTGTTGTGCACTTTGACCCAACGAGCGTAATACACTGGCCTTTAAGCTGTTCAATCCATGCTCATCAGCATAAGTCAGGGCATCCCAGCCGGTTTTAATGCTTTTGTCAACGCTAACCATCCGATACGCCTCCGACAGAGCCAGCAAAGATTTCATCCGCTCCGAACCCGATTGGTTGGAGATCAACTGGTTTAAACTGTCTATTTTAAGCAGCTCGTCTTGTGCCTGAATAGAAAATGAAAACTGCAGAAACAATAAAAAACTACATGCGCGAAAAAAGAATTGTTTCATAATCATGGGCAAACTTACAACTATTTTTGTCGTCAGCAAAAAGTTAGAAAGAAAAGAACTAAGGCCTTAACCTGCTTTGGGACTGCTCTTTAAAAGGTTTATCAATGGTGTTAAAAAAGCCTTTCCGATAAAAATCGAAAGCCTGTAGATTTTTGTTGCACCCGCCTTTTCGTGTATATTTGCCAAAAACTGAGCTGTATGATACGTTCGATGACAGGCTATGGAAAAGCGCAGCAACAAGTGGGCGCTACAAAAATTACGGTTGAAGTGAAATCGTTAAACAGCAAGCAACTCGACCTCAACCTGCGTTTGCCTGCCGATTTAAAACAATTGGAGCTGGAGCTGCGCAACAAAATTTCGGATTTGGTGCGACGTGGAAAAGTTGATTTTATGGTGGGCATTGAAGACGCAGAAGCCAAAAAAGTTGGTCGCATTGACCCGTTGGCGGCAGCTTCGGCTCTCGATCAACTCAAAACCTTGGCCTACGATTTGCGCATCGCGCTTCCGGATGATTTGGCTTCTTTGTTGATCAAGTTCCCCGGTGTAATCACCAATAGCGATGGCGAAAGTTTGGTTTCTGAAGCCTTGACCCTTGCCTTGCCCCTTTTGGCCTCGGAGGCCTTTCAAAATTTTGATGCCTTTCGTGCGCAAGAAGGCCAGGCCCTGCGCAATGACATTGTCGGACATATTCAAAACATCGTGCAATTGCTCTCCGAAGTTACTCCCTTTGAAGTACAACGCACCGAGTTGCTCAAAAACCGCCTGATGAAAAACGTGGCCGAGG
>JADYZK010000442.1 GCA_020853175.1 Bacteroidales bacterium | reverse complement strand
CGCGAAGCGATTTCGCTTCTGAGAATGGTTTCTATCTCTGGGCGATGTTTTCGCAAATCGTTCTCTTTGATGACTTTAAATTGTTCTTCTAACGCTTTTAATTGGCTTTCAACATCTGTAAGATAAGATTCTTCGTGGGCAATTTTCTTCAGCTCTTCAATCATTTTCTCGCTTTCGGTAGTATAGGCAAAACCTTTTTCAGAAACATATTCCATGAAATCATGATAGATTGTGTCATTTATTTCAAATTCTTCAGCTGGTGGAATGGTTTTGTTTTTGAGGGCAAAAGCATTGGCAAAGCCAAAGAAAAGGTTTGATATGTAGAGGTTTGCAGTTACGGGACTGTATTCAAAAGGCGTTAAAACCACATCGGGGGTGATACCTCCATTGTCGAAAACGACCCTTCCGCTACGTGTTTTGAAAGTGGACATGAGCGAATCGGGAATTTTGCCTCCGTTTTCTTTGATGTGGGAGTAGTCAATGGCTTGAATGCACCGCCCACTGGGGATGTAGTATTTTGCCACAGTAATTTTCAATTGGGTGTTGTAGGTCAATGGAACTACGTTTTGAACCAAACCTTTGCCAAATGTTTTTTGTCCGACAATTATTGCTCGGTCGAGGTCTTGCAAGGCACCGGCTACAATTTCGCTCGCTGAAGCGCTGGCTTCATTCACCAAAACCACTAAAGGGATGTCCAAATCAACGGGTGCCATGCGCGTGCGATGGATGGAAGTGCGGTCGGGCGATTTGCCTTTGGTGGATACTATCAATTCATTTTTGTTCACAAAAATATTGGCGATATCCACGGCTTCGTTCAGCAGGCCGCCACCATTGCCTCTCAGGTCAATGACTAAACCTTTTAAAGTGGTTTGTTCTTTCATTTTCAGAAAGGCATCCTTCACATCAGAAGCAGCTTTTTGGGTAAAACCGGTCAAAAGGATGTAACCAACACCCGAATTTAGAACAGTATAATAAGGTATATTATCGAGCTTAATTTTTTCGCGGGTGAGCTCCACTATAAAAGGCTGCTCGAGTCCGGAACGTTGTATTTTTAGTGTTAATGTTGATGCAGGAACACCTTTCAGTAATTCACTAATCTCGGCAGATGTTTTTTTTATGGCATTCAAACCATTAATTTCGAGGATAATATCTCCTGGAATGAGCCCTGCTTTTTGTGCAGGAAAACCTTCATAAGGTTCTCTGATGATAACGTATTCGCCCATTTGCTGAATCAACGAGCCAATGCCACCATACTCGCCGGTGGTCATCATCCGCATATCTTCAATTTGCGATTCGGCAACAAAAACAGTGTAAGGATCTAAATCATCCAACATGGCTTTGATTGCCGTTTCATTCAAGGCACCGGGATTAATTTCATCTACATAATTCAAATTCAGCTCTTTAAACAAGCTGTTGTAGATGTCAATATTTTTCGATATTTCAAAGTTATTGTTCGATTGGGCCTGAGAAACAAGTCCTAAGCCCATGAAGAACAATGAAAGTAAGAGGCTTTTAAGGTAGAATCTTTTCATAAAAATTGATTGTCTAAGGTACAGGATCATAACCACTTCCACCCCAAGGATGGCAACTTGCTACGCGTTTTGCTGCCAACCGTCCACCTTTAATAGCACCATATTTTTGAATGGCTTCAACACTATAATGCGAACAGGTTGGGGTATATCGGCACGAGCGCCCAATAAAAGGTGAAAGGGTGTATTGATACAACCTGATGAGGAGTATCATGAGTTTAGAGGGTATTTTTATTATCCAGTGTTTCACGCAGCAATAAACGTTGAATTGTTTGTTTTATTTTGTCTTCAATGAAGTGGCTGTCCAATAGGGTTTTAGCAGTATAAATCAATCCCACATCGAGTGTCATTCCATTGGTTATTTGTTCTTCTAAAAGTGCATTTTTATTTTTTCGCCAGGCTTCTTTCACGCGTCTTTTAATGGTGTTGCGATCAGTTGCATTTTTAAAGGTGCGCCGCGATGCTGAAACCAAAACACGAAGTTGACTATCTGTATCATCAACGTGTTGAAAATAAACAACTTTAAATGGATAGCAAAAAAAAGATGTGCCGGAAGTGAACAACCGGCCCACGTTTTTTTTTCCATCCAAGCGCATGGATTTGCTAAGTTGATGTGCTTTCATAGGCGTTACTGGTTTGCAAAGATACAGTAGGTTAGAACAATTTGCGTGTTTTTATACCTTTTTGGGTTGTTCGACCCAAAAAAAACAGCCTTCCTAAAAAAAAAAAGAAAGAATACTTTGCTTTATTTGAAAATTTATTAAAATTGCAGCGAAATTCAATTTGCAGTTGTAACAATAGCCCATCTATTCGACAGAATTATTCAGCAATGCCTGTTTATTTTTCACATATCTGCACTCCTTTATCGTTTTTCGATCAAAGAAAAACAACCAACAGCTTTATTGTTTGTGCCACCAAATTGGTTGCCTGTGCATAAATTTTCAAATTCAATTATATTCTTAATTTTAAACCCAACAGTTACACTTTCCCATGAAATCGGTAAAGAAAAAAGAACGTCAGAAAGAAGTAAGTCTTAATGACGAATTTGTAAAAAAACCAGTAAAAAAAATGTTAGCAAAGCGCGATAAAAAGCCGCGTATTTACGACCCGTTGGACGAAGAGGATGAAAATGCTGAACTGGATTTGTTTGATTACGATATAGATGCAATAGACTCAGATGAGGATGATGATTTTTAAGAAAAATGCTGCTTCGCCCCTTTTTCTGACGTTTTGAACCCATAGAAAACTGCATTTACACATGCAGTTTTTTTTCGTTCCAAAAGGCCTTATGTTAAAGCCCAATATGTTTTTTGAAAGTTATCTTGCCTATCTACTTATCAATCAATTAACTACAATTAAACTATCTTCACCTCAGGCATTGCTGTGGCCAGTAGAGCATTGAGCAGATTATTATTACTTTTGTGTTTCTTAATACTACCCATGAAAAAAGAAATATTTCAGCTCGAAATGCACCGCTACGACGCAGAAAACGAGCTTTCTCATTCCGAACTGGAATTACTTGACAAGGCAAAACAAGCTGCAAAAAACGCTTACGCTCCCTACTCACGTTTTAGGGTAGGCGCGGCAGTGTTGCTTTCAAATGGTGTAATTGTGATAGGCAATAACCAAGAAAATGCTGCCTATCCATCTGGACTTTGCGCCGAAAGGGTGGCTCTTTTTCATGCCAATGCCGTTTATCCTGACGCAGCTGTTGAAGCTATCGCAATCACTGCTATTAGCGATAAATCGGTGATTGATGAGCCCATTGCGCCCTGCGGTGCTTGTCGCCAGGTGATGGCCGAATACGAAAAAAAATCAAAAGGCGATATGAAAGTCATCATGCAAGGGCAGCAAGGTCCTGTGCTTATAGCCCCTTCCATGCGCAGCCTCCTGCCTTTTTCTTTCCTTGGTGATTTTCTTCTAAAATACGAATAGATAATGAGATATAAAATATTTATCCTGCTGATTGCCGTCGTCACGCTGTCCTCTTTCAAAAGTGATAAACCCGCTTTTCGGCTTTTCAATCAAAAAGGCAAAACCGTCAAGTATAAAACACTCCTCAAGGCTGCCAGTCAAGCCGATGTGGTGTTCTTTGGCGAGCTGCACAACAATCCGATCAGCCACTGGCTTCAGTTAGAACTTACCAACGACATGCGTTTAAGTCATCCGAATGGATTGACATTGGGTGCCGAAATGTTTGAAACTGACAACCAAGTTTTTTTGAACCAATATCTTGCAAAAGAAATTGAATACGATAGCCTTAAAAAAGTAGCACGTCTTTGGCCTAATTACACCACCGATTATGCTCCGCTTGTTGATTTGGCGCAAGAACATGGTTTTCGCTTTGTTGCCACCAACGTTCCTCGAAAATATGCCAGTTTGGTTTTTCGCAAAAGCTTTGAGGTTCTTGACACATTGCCTGACAACGAAAAAGCACTCATAGCTCCCCTACCGATCGCTTACGACGCATCGTTGCCGGGATATGTGAAAATGATTGAAATGATGGGCGATATGGGTCATGGACGATCCCCCGAAAATTTTCCCAAAGCACAAGCCATCAAGGATGCTACCATGGCATGGTTCATCTACAGAAATTTGGAGCCTTCAAAACCTTTTATCCATTATAACGGCGCATATCATTCCGACAATTATGAAGGTATTATCTGGTACCTCCGTCGCTTAGCCCCTGATCTGAAAATCGTTACCATTTCAACAATTGAAACCGATCAACCGATCAGCGTTCCTCAAGAAAAGAAAAATGTAGCCGATTTCATCATTGCCGTTCCCTCTACAATGACCAAAACGCATTAAAATGTGTTCTGCTCATGGTAAAATATTTTTACCAACCCATTAAAATACCGGCAGCACCGGCCAAAAAGGCTACCAAAATATTGACCAATTTTACCGCCATGAAACCTTTTGGCGATTCGGCTAAAAGAGGTAAAGTTCCATGTCCGTCTTGTGCAATGGAGCTGGCCAAGAGAATGCTCAAAGGCAATGCTCCTTGGGCAAAAAGCATCACAAAAATATAATGCGGACCTGATTCCGGAATAACGCCAATTAACAAAGCAAGACCCAAAACGATCCAAAGATTCCCTGAAATCCATGATTGCAGGTTGATGTATTGGTTCATGAAAAAAATCAATGCCAAAACACCAAATGTCCACAAGAAAATCTTCAAAAAGTGTTTTTTGATAATGTGATGCCACAAATGTTCATGCAAGAAATGTTCTTTCGTGGTAACGATAATAAACATGATGATACTAAAAATAGCAATCAAGCTGATGCGAATCCAATCAGCCTCGCCACTGTGGTCGTGTCCGGCATGAGAATGATCATGGTGCACATCCAATTCGCCGCCCATCAAAGTGTTCAAGTGATGGCTTCCATCAATGGCACCGCTGAAAAGCAATATCAAAATACCTGCAACTCCTGCAATTAGCAAAGCCCTGGTGAAACTGAGGTTGCGAAGATTTTCAATGGCGTTGGAAGGGTGAAAAGGCCTACATTCCTCATTGCGGTTGTGCAGGGGAAGGTCGCCATGACCTTTCAGTCCGATAAATTTGTTCTTGACCGTAAAATGCACCACAACGCCCGACACAATGGCAATACCGAGTAAAATAAGGTTCAATTTGAAGGCAGTGGCAGGAAAAAGCGAAAACATAATGAAGGCCTCGTCTCCGGAGGTAGCGATCATGGTGGCCACAATAGCCGGAAACATCACCACGCGATGAACATAAAGCGAAACCATTGTGTATGACCCCAAACAACCCGGAATAATGCCCATGAGCGATCCCAAAATGATTTGCATAAATGGCGAATGTTGAATCTTATCAGTCCACATTCCCCGTGTTTGCACGTTGATGTATTCAATAATGATCATCATTCCCATCACAAATGTGGTGATGATAAACGTTTGTTGAAGCATGGTGAAGATCATAAAGCGTAGTTTTTGGGTTGCGTTTGTATGCAGACCGCAAAAGTATTTCATTTTAAGATAACCTACCCATCAATTATTTTGTTAAAAAAAATTGCTGATTCAAATAATCATAGTAATTTTGGTATTTAAATACTCATTTACGAGATGTCTAAAATAGTAACACTTACCGAGGGAGCCTCCATCGCATTGCACGGAATGATTATCGTAGCCAAATCGGGTGGAAAGTCCAATGTGATTCAAATTGCTGAAATCACGAATAGTTCCAAACACCATGTGGCTAAAATTTTCCAGCGCTTGGTTAAAGATAATTTCCTCGATTCGCACCGTGGTCCCAGTGGCGGTTTTAGTTTGAAGCGAGATCCTGCTGATATTTCCCTTCTCGATATTTATGAATCCATCGAAGGGAAAATTGAAGCCACCTCCTGCCCTCATGATAAGCACATCTGTCCGTTTAACAAGTGCATTATGGACAATGTGACCTTTAAAATGACAAACGATTTTAGAGATCATTTGCAGAAACACAGTTTGGCTGATTATTTGTGATCAGTATTTTTCTATTCATCTTAAATAATTGTTATAATTGATTTCGTTTTCTAATTTGACTGCTTCATAAATGAATCTTATCAACCACTTTGATTGTATTGAGCTCAAATTTATCTAGCAGCTATTTTTTTGTCCCTATTGAAGTATTTCATTACTTTATATCTTTTATAATGTTTAATTTTGTTTTATAAATCCAGTTCAAACCAAAAAAAATGATGCAAATGAAAAATTCCAACTTTAATTATTTACAAGGTTTTTTGTTGATTGCTTTGCTCTCGATCAGTACCTTATTGTCGGCCCAATTTAGTCTTTCAGGTGAGTTTCGTCCCCGTGCCGAATACCGTCATGGGTATAAAACAATGGCTCTTCCTGATGTAGAGGCTGCTTTTCAAATTTCGCAGCGCACCCGACTGAATGTGGGTTATACTTTAGATAACATGAAGTTTGGTCTGAGCATTCAAGATGTGCGTTTGTGGGGCGAAACGCCACAGCTTACTGCTGTTTCCAATCGGCTGATGATTCATCAGGCTTGGGCTGAATATGGATTCAACTCCCATTTTTCGGCTAAAGTGGGTCGCCAAGAATTGGTATATGACGATGCCAGAATCTTTGGAAACGTTGACTGGGCGCAGCAAGCACGTGCACACGATTTGCTTTTGCT
>JADYZK010000441.1 GCA_020853175.1 Bacteroidales bacterium | reverse complement strand
TTATCTGAAATCATCAAGCAGGAAAACATTCTCATTTGCGCGCTGGCCGTACCCAAGGAATTTGCAAAAGACATCAGTCTCATTCTGGTGAACGCGGGAATCATTGGCATATTGAATTTCACCTCGGCGCAACTCCAAGTTCCGTCACATGTTTATGTTGAAAACTATGACCTTTTGGCCAAACTTGAAAAAATCGCTTATTTCATGAAACGCCTCAGATAGGGTGTTTTAGAATAATCCTTTAAAGATGAACCTCTTACATCTGGTTTATTGTTTTCTATTGAAAGGAGAATCAGGTTCTTTAGCCATTTGGTTGAACACCAACCGATCCACTTGTCCGGGAATGAACTTGTTCAAAAACACCAAAAGCTTTCCCTGAGTTGTTAAAGTAAGTGTTCTTTTCCTTCCTTCGATGGCCCGCATCAACGCAAAAGCAACTTCCTTGGGTTGCATCATTTTGCCTTCGTCGCGCGGCGACTCGCCTTGCTGACTTCCATCGGCAGCAAGAGCTGTGTTGCGGATGTTGGAGGCCGTAAATCCAGGACATGCAATCAAACCATGTAAATCTTTCTTAAGGTTTTCAATGCGCAACGATTCTAAAAAACCTTGCATGGCAAATTTTGAGGCCGAATAGCCGGTTCTCGCAGGTAGCCCTTTGTAACCAGCTATGGATGAGATACCTACAACAGAACCTTTGCTTATTAATAAATAGGGAAGCGCGTATTTGGTACAATATACCGTTCCCCAAAAGTTAATGTCCATTATGGATTTTAGTACCTTTAGATCAGTGTCTTCAAATATGGCCCGCATAGAAATGCCGGCATTGTTAATCAGCACATCTATGGTTCCAAAATACTCGATCGTTTTAGTGATGATGTTTTCACACTCTTTCTCAACACTTACATCCGCGGGCACAACCAACACCTGATTTTTATAATCGCTGCATTGCTGAGCTACCTCATTCAAGGTTTGAAGATTGCGTGCGGCCAGCACCAAATGCGCACCTTTTTTGGCGGCTTCTAAAGCAATGGCTTTGCCAATGCCTGAGGAAGCACCGGTAATAACAACCACTTTATTTTTTAGGGAAGACATAGTGTATTTTTCTTACAAATGTACAATTTCAAAGCAAAATAATCAAAAGAGCAAAATGAAAATTATTCAATATGCAGTTAGATGGTTTCATTTTGAATCAAACTTAACACAGCCAAACGATAACCTTCGAGCCCAAAACCGCTGATAATTCCTTTACATGAGGCTGCCGTGAACGAATGATTTCGGTAGGCTTCGCGGGCATAGATGTTGGAGATATGCACTTCAATGACAGGGATGGGGATACTTCTGATTGCATCGGCCAAAGCAACAGAAGTGTGGGCATAACCTCCCGGATTGAAAACAACTGCATCGAAATCGTGCCGAGCTTGGTGAAGTTGGTCTATCAAAACACCTTCGTGGTTGCTTTGAAAATAGACCAACTGATGTTCAGAAAACAATGATTTTAACTTTTCAAAATAGTTTTCAAAGGATTGATCTCCATAGATTTCAACCTGTCGTTGACCTAAAAGGTTTAAGTTGGGCCCATTCAGCAAAAGAATCTTCATGAGTTGCATTTTTTTGACAAATGTAAAGGATTTCTAAAGATTTGTTCACTAAGCTTTAAACGATAACCTTTAAAGATAGTTTTTTTTACGTTTTCACAATGGTGGAAAAAACCGCGAAGCACCAAACACGCCCTTGCCTCGTATCTAACAAAATATCATTCATTTTTGGCGCAAAACCCGTCATTCAGTTTGAAAACAGCTATATTTGCAGCCCTTTAAAAGACTTCATGAAAGAAAAAATCCGGATAAAAAATAAACGCGTAAGCTTCGAGTATTTCATCGCTGAATCACTCGTGGCGGGCATTGTTCTTACCGGAACGGAGATTAAAAGTATCCGCCAAGGCAAAGCCAATCTTTCCGATTCTTACTGCGCTTTTCGCGGCATGGAGCTTTTTGTTCAGGAAATGCACATCGCCGAATACAGTCATGGCACCTACAACAACCACGAGCCTAAGCGCGACCGCAAGCTGCTGCTAAACTATCGGGAACTCAAAAAACTATCCACCAAAGTGAAAGAAAAAGGCTTTACTATTGTGCCTTTGGTGCTTTTTATTGACGATAACGGCAGGGCAAAACTCGAAATTGGTTTGGCGCGCGGAAAGCACTTTTACGATAAACGAGAAGATTTGAAGAAAAAAGACACCAAAAGAGAAATGGATCGTTTGACAAAATTTTAAATCACATGAAAAAAATCATTTTTATACTGGCTTTGTTTATCCTACCTATGATTTCTCAAGCCCAATCCACCAAAATAAAATGGATGAGTTTTGAAGAGGCGGTTAAAAAAGCTGAGAAAAATCCTAAAAAAATATTCATGGACATGTACACCGATTGGTGTGGTTGGTGTGTGAAGATGGACGAGTCAACTTTTAGCAACGCGGTGATTGCGGCATATATCAATCAGAATTTCTATCCTGTTAAATTTGATGCCGAACGCTCTGACACGGTCGTCTTTGAAGGAAAAACCTTCGTAAATCCCAGCCCGGGCAAAAAGCGCAGTTCGCACCAATTGGCTCAAGCACTCATGCAAGGAAAAATGTCCTACCCTTCCTATGTGATCATGGGCGAAGATTTAAAAGTGATTAGTGTTGTTCCCGGTTTTTTTCCTGCCGATCAATTTGAGCCGGTGCTTCATTTTTTTGGCACCAATGCCTATAAAACTACTGAATGGCCTAGCTTTAGCAAAAGCTTTGTTGGAAAAGTTACTAAGGATTAGATCTTCTCTCAGATTGTTCAAATTCTGTTAAGTGTTTCTTATTCAAAATTAAAATAAGTATTTGATATTTAATACTTTATATACTTTTTTTTAACTCTTTTCAATTCAAAATAATTTCTTTTAAGATGTTATTTATGAAAAAGATGAAGAGGTTTTTTTACAGGTGAACAGCACCATCAAAAAAGAAAAAACAACCTCGTTGAGGTCGTTCCAAAATTTTATTCTAACCAATTATCTACTACTTTGAATTAGTCAATGCGGCTTGGGCTTTACTTTTTGCATATTTTTGGTTTTTCTACGTAAAAAACACAGCACCATGAAAAATAAAAGCATTGTTGTTTTGGGTCTTCTCTTATGCAGCCTTTTTGCCCAAAGCCAAAACCAAAATCAGCGAAAAAACTTAGAACAGCTATCCAAAACCTGGAACGAAAAAGCCCTTTTTCAAAAGCAGGAGGCCGAAAAAATGGCCACTGAAAAAGGATGGCCCATACGTTTTGAAGATGCTGAAGGACGTATGAGTGAACTTGTTCGGCTCAACAACGGTGCTCCTGTTTATAAGATCACCGACAACGCCGGCGGTGCAGTTTTAATAAAATCCAATAAAGTTTATCTCGGCGGCGGTGCCGGCCTCACTTTGAGTGGCGTCGGCCAAACGCTGGGGATGTGGGATGCCGGATCGGTGCTTTCAACACATGATGAACTTACAGGCAGAGT
>JADYZK010000440.1 GCA_020853175.1 Bacteroidales bacterium | reverse complement strand
TGGTGGGCAGCCAAAGCTCACAGAATTTTTTCAGCGGACAGTTGGATGAAGCCATGATTTTTAACAAAGCCCTTAGTCCTGAGGAGGTTGCTTATCTTTTTACAAACAATTACAATCCCTCCAACGGCAATGCCAGCTTGATGGCTCATTGGCCTTTGGATGCCATTTCGTCCGGCAAAGTGGTGGATATCGTTGGCGGATTTGATGCCACAGCCAAAGATTTGACGGTAGTAACAGGCATGGTAGATGGCAGTATGAATTTCAATGGCAGCAGCTCGTCAGCAATCGCAGCGCATCACCCCAACATCAATCCGGGCGCGGCTTTTACAATGATGGCCTGGGTTAATGCACGTGAAAATAAAACCTCAAAAATTGTTCAAAAAGGCGACTGGGATGGACATGGCATCGGTCAGGGCAAATGGGATGGCTGGAATGTACACATCCGCGGGACAGATCAAATTACCCATGATGTGCATTGGGGCGAAGGATTGCCCATTTTAGGAAACTGGTACCATTTGGCTGTAACTTACGACGGAAGCATCCTGAAAATGTTTGTCAACGGCCAGTTTAAAAACGCCAAAAAGATTGACATTCCTTTGAATAGCAACTCACGCCCGTTTTCGATTGGATCGGACAATGGTAGTCAGAAGTTTTTTAACGGACTGATTGACGACGTAAAATATTACTCAACAGCCCTCTCAGCAATAGAAATCCAGACCGCTATGGCAGAAGCACCCGAAGTTGCAGATGCTGACGGCGATGGCATTCCCGATGAGGAAGACGATTTTCCCAACGATCCGGCCAGGGCTTTTACCAATTATTTTCCTGCCTCAGGATATGGAAGTCTTGCCTTTGAAGACCTCTGGCCCGGCAAAGGCGATTACGATTTTAACGATTTGGTGGTGGATTACCGTTTCAATATGATTACCAACCAAGCCAACAAAATAACCGAAATAGAAGCCGTTTTTGCTGTAAGAGCCAATGGCGCAGGACTACAAAACGGCTTTGGATTCCAGCTTCCGGGCAACATCCCTGCCTCCGATTTTGAGGTGTCGGGCTATCGTATAGACGAAAATTATATCAGCCTCAATGAAAACGGAACTGAAGCAGGACAGCAAATTCCAACCATCATCGTGTTTGACAACATCAAAAACATTTTGCAATCTGATGCCGGTTTTGGCGCCAATGTACTCCCCGAATTGCCTTATCTTGAGCCTGATACCCTAAGAATTGTTCTTTTGCTTACGCCCAATACTTATTTGCTCAGCCATTTTCAGCCCGAGAATTTTAACCCTTTCCTGATTGTGGATATGGAACGCGGCAAAGAAATTCATTTGCCCGATTATGCCCCAACAGATTTGGCCAATGCGAGCTATTTCGGTCAAATGGACGACGATTCCGATCCGGCCAGCGGTCGCTTTTATAAGACCCAAACGCAATTGCCGTGGGCCATCAACATCATCGAATCGTTTGATTATACCATTGAAAGCAACCAGATTACACAAGGCCATCTCCATTTTTCAGAATGGGCCGAGTCAGGTGGAACCGTGTATCCCGATTGGTTTCAAAACAAATCCGGTTATCGCTCAGCAAGTCATATTTATGCTGTGCCGCAATAGAGTTTTTTGGTAGTCAAAACCAGATAAGGTGCTTTTTTTAGTTCAATTCGTTATCTATGATGAGATAAAAAGGATTTAAAGGTCATTTTTATACCCTTTAGGGTACAATTCACAATCAAATATTAGATTTTATACCCGATATGGTATATTTTACAGAAAAGTCTGTACATTTACACCCGAAAAGGTATAAAACATGAGCATAAGTGAATTTGTAAAAGAAAAAAGGGCACAGTCATCCCTTACCCAAGCTGATTTGGCTGCAAAAGCAGGCGTGGGCTTACGTTTTTTAAGGGAGTTGGAACAAGGCAAAGAAACCCTTAGGTTAGACAAAGTGAACCAAGTGCTGAAGATGTTTGGTTACGAAATGGGGCCTGTGAAGTCGGCTGCTTTCTCGATTTCTCAACAAACACAATCCTCCAAATGAAAAGGGCTGAAATAAAAATTCACGCTACCACGGCAGGATGGCTTAGCCTGGACGAAAATGGGTATCATTTTGTGTATGAATCAGATTTCTTAAACAGCAGTTCAGCAGAAGCTGTGAGCCTTACACTTCCATTACAAAAAGAAATTTTTAACAGTAAAGTTTTATTTCCTTTTTTTGACGGGTTAATACCTGAAGGCTGGTTGTTGGATATTGCAGAAAGAAACTGGAAATTGAATCCAAGAGATCGAATGGGATTATTAATGGCTTGCTGTAAAGATTGTATTGGCGCAGTGAGTGTTCATCCATGGAATGAAAACGAAGAATGAAAAAACGATGTTTATATTGCTATTTAACGCTGGAGGCTAATGAAGTAGATTTTCATGCCGCGTGCAGCAAAAAAATGTTTGGAACATTAGTTTCACCGGAATTACCTTATCATGAAGACAATATGGATGAATTGGCCAAACAGGTTCTCCAAAGTCAAACGACGGTCACCGGCGCTCAGCCCAAACTATCGTTGCATCTTGCTTCTTCAGAAGAGCCAAACCGACCTAAACGCTTTACAATTGTTGGCATGTGGGGTGGATATATCCTCAAGCCACCTACCCCCCATTACCTTCACCTTCCCGAAACAGAAGACCTAACAATGCACTTGGCACAAATAGCTAAAATAAAGGTGGTACCACACAGCCTAATCAAGCTTCAGTCGGGGAATCTGGCTTATATCACCACTCGCATAGACCGTATAAAAAAGACAAAACTGCACATGGAAGATATGTGTCAGCTGAGTCAAAAAATGACCGAGGATAAATACCACGGTTCGTATGAGCAAATCGCTAAAATCATCTTAGAACATTCAGTGAATCCAGGTCTGGACGTCGTTAACTTCTTTGAGCTGGTACTCTTTTCTTTTTTAACCGGAAATTCCGATATGCATTTGAAGAATTTTTCTCTAATCAAAATGACGAATGATGGCTACATTCTAAGTCCTGCCTACGACCTGGTAGCTACGTCTTTGGTAAATCCTGAGGATGATGAAGACTTGGCACTCACATTAAACGGCAGGAAAAAGAAAATAAAACGTTCCGATTTTGTAACAGCTTTCAATACCCTTGGTTTAGACACAAAACAGCAGGAAAATATTTTCAAGAAAATGGAAAAAGCACATCCAAAATGGGAATTGATGATTGACATCAGCTTTTTAAATCAAGAATGGAAATTAAAATATAAGGAATTGATCAAAGAAAGATTTGCACGGCTTTTGGAATAAGGTTTGAAAGGAGAAGGTCAAATTCCCCAAATCATCCTACTTTCGCAGGATAGAATAAAAAGCATTGATGATGGAACTTTCCTTTTATGCGCAGCTCATTGCGAAGGAGCAAAACATAGCCTATCCATACGTTAACAACACCTTGACCTTGCTTTCCGAAGGGGCCACCATTCCTTTTGTGGCCCGCTACCGCAAGGAACTCACCGGATCAATGAACGAAGAAATGATTGAAACGGTTCAAAAGCGTTGGCAGCAGTTGGAGGCCTTAGATAAAAGACGCGAAGCCATCCGCAGCTCGCTTCTGGAGCAGGACAAGCTGACCGACAGCCTGTTGGCGCAGATCAACCAGGCCGAAACCTTGCAAGCTTTAGAAGACCT
>JADYZK010000439.1 GCA_020853175.1 Bacteroidales bacterium | reverse complement strand
CCTCGCTTAAACTACACTTGACTGCTCAACACCCGTTTGAATCACTTCCCTACATGGCAATTGAGCTGATAAAAAAAACCGGCGAATTTGATCGGATCACGTTTCAGGAATTGGGCATTCAAGATAGCTTGGCCCCTCTTTTCGGAAAAGAAAAAGAATTGGAAATCACTTTCGAGAAACGTGATCTGCTGCATCCGATCCGCGACCGCGAACTCAAGTTGGGCCGCTTTCGGCTAACAGTTATGGACAACGACAAAGTGTTGATAAAAACACCTGTTTTTATGCTCTCACAAAAATTCATGCTCATCCCTGTTGAGCGAGGAAAATTTAACTAATAACAAAACAACAACTTATACAAAAAAACATGAAAATCCATGATACCGCCACTACCAACAAACTGCTGCTCCTTTTGGTGATTCCGCTGGCTTTTTACCTCCTCCATATTTTCGGATTCATATTTGCCCCTTTGATGATTGCTTTTTTTATCACCCTACTATTCATGCCGATGATTCGGTGGCTTTTGCGGAAAAAAATTCCGCGCGTTCCCACCATTGGCGTCATCCTTACATTGGTGGTTGTCGGCATGTCGCTGCTTTTTTATTTGATCAAGCTTTCGGGTAAAGAAATTATCGAAGGAAAAGACCAGCTCTATCTTTTATTGGACACACGGGTAGGTCAAGCCATTGCGCCTTATGCGCAACTGATTGGCATTAAAACAGATACCTATTCAAGCACCATTAAAAGCATTCTTTTTAGCGACCAAGTAAGAGAGGTGCTTTTTGGAAATTTCAACGAAACCCTCGTTTTACTTCAACAAACAGCCAGCTTTTTGTTGATGACGCTGTTTTTTTTGGTGTTGCTTTTGGCCGGTTCGCTCAACTTAGAAGCCATTTTAGGACAAACGCTTTTCACCAGTAAAACCCGTTCGGTACGCACCTATATGGTGATCGAACGCAGCATTGCCCGTTTTTTGAAAGTTAAATTTTTAATGAGCTTCTTTACTGGCATTGGGTTTAGCTTGGTGGCTTGGATTGCAGGCCTGAGTTTTCCGTTGTTTTGGGGTTTGCTGGCATTTTCACTTAATTTCGTTCAAATGATTGGCTCCATTGTGTCAACGCTTTTGGTAATAGTGTATGCTTTCATTGAAATCAACCAACCGCAAACCTTGTTGATTCTATCTATTTCTTTTACGATGGTTCAGGTTATTTTTGGTTCTATCCTTGAACCTATCCTGATGGGTAAGTCATTCAAGATTAACATTATAACCATCCTTGTCATGTTGATGTTTTGGGGATATTTATGGGGTATTCCGGGTCTGATTCTGTCTATACCGGTTACCGTCTTCATCAAAACAATGCTCGAACAATTTGAAAACACCAGAAAAATTGCCCGATTGATGTCTTGAGGCCAATTACATGCTGATCCAAAGAGGATAAAAAGCTATAAAAACACTTATTATTTTGTTGTTCCTCAATCAGTTGAAAGGCCATAACCACATCAAATTTATTGGCCGCGGTAAGGTATTATTTGTTAGTTTTGTCCCGTCGGACAGATAAAAAGCAAATCACCGGCAGGAGAATTTTTACAAATTATTCATTTCTAATACCTTATTTGCCTTATGAGAAAATGGCGTGTTGAAGACTCAGCTGAGTTATACAACATTAACGGCTGGGGAATCAACTACTTTTCCATCAATGAAAAAGGAAATGTTATTGTAACACCTCGCAAAAACGCAGCTGCGGTTGACATGAAAGAGTTGATTGACGAGCTCACCTTGCGTGATGTTTCAACACCGGTTTTGGTGCGTTTTCCGGATATTCTTGACAGCCGCATCGAGCTTATGGACACATGTTTTAAGCAGGCTGCTGCCGAATACGAATTCAAAGGACAAAATTTTATTGTTTATCCCATCAAGGTGAACCAAATGCGACCCGTGGTGGAGGAGATTGTAAGTCACGGCAAGAAGTTCAACATAGGCCTCGAAGCCGGGTCAAAGCCTGAGCTGCACGCGGTTTTGGCCATCAACACCGATAACAACTCGCTCATTATTTGCAACGGATACAAAGACGAAAGTTATATTGAATTGGCTCTTTTGGCCCAAAAAATGGGTCGGACCGTCTTTATTGTTGTAGAGAAACTCAATGAGCTTAAGCTGATTACCCGCGTTGGCAAAAGGCTAAAAGTAAAGCCCAGCATCGGTATTCGCATTAAATTGGCCAGCTCAGGAAGCGGAAAATGGGAAGATTCTGGCGGCGACGTCAGTAAATTTGGCCTCACCTCGAGCGAGTTATTGGAAGCCCTCGACTTCTTGGAACGCAACAATATGAAGGAAAGCCTTCGTTTGGTTCATTTCCATATTGGAAGCCAGGTCAATAAAATCCGTAGAATCAAGATCGCCTTGCGCGAAGCTGCCCAATTTTATGTTCAAGTGTATAAAATGGGATTTCATTTGGATTTTGTTGACGTAGGTGGCGGTTTGGGTGTTGATTATGACGGCACACGCTCGGCCAACAGTGGCAGCAGCGTCAATTACAGCATTCAAGAATACGTGAATGACGCCACTTTCGCGATGGTAGATGCCAGCGATAAAAACGACATTCCACATCCCAACATCATCACCGAATCGGGACGCGCCCTCACCGCACACCACTCCGTTTTGGTGATTGAAGTGCTGGAATCCACCCATTTATCCACTTGGGACGACGATGAAGAGGTAAAAGAATCCGACCACGAATTGCTGCACGAGCTGTACAAATCATGGGAAAACTTGAACCAAACCAAGATGCTCGAAACCTGGCACGACACCCAACAAATTCGTGAGGAAGCTTTGGATATGTTCAGTTTAGGTCTGCTCGATCTGAAGACAAGGGCGCAAATTGAACGTCTGTTCTGGTCCATTGCCAAAGAAATTCATCAAATGGCCACCGAAATGAAACGTCCGCCGGAAGAGTTTCTCAACCTTTCTAAATTATTATCTGATAAGTACTTCTGCAATTTTTCCTTGTTTCAATCTTTACCCGATTCATGGGCCATTGACCAGATATTCCCTATCATTCCTATACAACGGCTCGATGAGAAACCCGACCGTTATGCTACCATACAAGACATCACTTGCGACTCCGACGGCAAGATTGACAACTTTATTGCCACCCGAAATTTCTCGCACCACTTGCCCGTTCACAGCCTAAAGAGCAAAGAATCGTACCACCTTGGCGTTTTCCTTACAGGAGCCTACCAAGAAATTTTGGGTGATTTGCATAACCTTTTTGGCGACACCAACGCGGTGCACGTTTCTGTGGATGCCAAAGGATACTACATTGACCAAGTGATTGACGGTGAAACAGTTGCAGAGGTATTGGATTATGTTCAGTACAACTCAAAAAAATTGGTTCGCACCGTTGAAACCTGGG
>JADYZK010000438.1 GCA_020853175.1 Bacteroidales bacterium | reverse complement strand
TATAGCCGCATTTGTGTCCAAATTTCGGCTCAGGAAACAAGATGGATAGATGACATTGTACCTGACAGTACTTTGGACGGTTCTGATTTTAAAACTTGTAATGCAGACGAACAAATTATTCAGTATTTCAATGACGGAAAAAGCATTCAGTATAAAGGTGGAAAACCTGACATTGATTCCATATTTTTTTCCACATACCAGGCAGTTAAAAAAAATCAGTCGGGATTAATCCGAATACGGTTTGTTGTCAATTGTTTGGGTGAAACTGGTCGTTTCAGGTTGATCAGTTGCGACCCGGATTATCAGCCGTTTCAATTTGCGCCTGAAATCAGTGATCAATTGATGCAAATAACAAAATCCATGAAAGGCTGGCAACCGAAAATCTGGAAAGGTTTGGAAATTGATTATTACCAATACCTGGTTTTTAAAATAGAAAACGGGAAATTAACCCATATTTTACCATGAAAATATTACCCGTTATCTTTTTTGTGTTGTTTAGCATAGAAACATTGCAGGCACAACCTAATTGCAACGTTTTTTTATGGGAGGGAGATACTGCTCAATATAAAGCATGCATACTCTTAACCGAAAACCAACACAAATATTACCAGTTCAGCAAGGCATTTCATCATTTAGTAGACAGTGCTATTTCGCTGTGTCCTCATTTTGCGTATGCTTACAGGGAAAAAGCAGCGCCATATGTCAAATCCGGTAATTTCCTGGAATGGAAAAAGTATATTGACCTTGCTGTCCGATATGACAGCGTAGGTTACCTGCCTGTACGGGCTTCGTTGCGCTACAAGTTCTTTGCCGATTATCATGGTACAATCAAAGACATTGAATTATTGGAAAAAACCAGCAAATCAAACAACCACTACACGTCCAATGGGACTTATCACCTGAGCGTAGTGAAAGCGCTCTGCTACAAACAAACAGGCGATATCCATGCAGGAATTCAGATCATTGAAAACCTGGTGAAGCATGGAGATTACGCCGTTGGATTGTATGACTACCTTCATTTAGGGGTTATGTACTATCAGGTTGAAGATTATGAAAAAGCCATTGATGCATTGAATAAACAACAAACTCGAAATAATTTGGCTGAGGTGTCCTATTATTTGGCATTGTGCCACAAACGTTTGGGCAACACAACAGCATACTTGCAGGCCAAACAGTCTGCTATAGATATGTATAAAATGAATGTAAAAATGTTTGACGACTACCACAATATGATAGATCAGGTATCTGAAAAACAGTTTCAAAACAATTTTTGAGCAAAACAAACACGCCATGCCCGTCCGTAAAATCGCAGCGTTAAAATCGGCCCTGACGCTCCAGGAAATTGACCGCATCATTCAAATGGCTTGGGAAGACCGAACGCCTTTTGATGCGATAAAAATGCAGTTCGGCATATCAGAAGCGGAAGTGATCGCGCTGATGAAAGCCGAAATGCGGCTACAGAACTGGAAAAAATGGCGGGCCAGGGTACAAGGCCGGGCAACCAAACACGCCGCCAGGCGCGAGGAAGGGGTGCAACGATTCAAGAGTAAAATGCAAAGAACAGTTACGCTCAATCGGATTTCCAAAAGATAAAAAATTACGATGACCACAACCGTTTCTGTTCAAACGATATACCACTGTTCTTTAGAACGCGCATTTAAAACACCTATGCTGTGCGATGTTTCAAAAGTGCATACCAGATTCGGTATCATGCCGAAGGTTACACATTGCACGGAGGATGAAAACTGGGGGAAACCCGGCTACAGTAAAAAGGTTTTCGTGGCCAAATCAATGACACAAAAAGGCGGTTGGGCGTCCAATGACAAAGTAATCGAACGGATAGAAAATACATACTGGAAAATAGAGGTGAGCGACTTCCAGGCCTGGATGCTTGGATTTACAAAGTTTGTCGGCGAATGGGAAACGAGCGAACTGGAGCCCGGCAAAATCCTTATCAACTATACTTATACTTTACATTCCAATGCCCCATTGCTGTATCCGTTGAACTGGTTGTTCACGAAAACTTTCTGGAAGGCATACATGAAAAGAGTGCTGGAAAATATTCGAAAAATGGCTGATCAGGATGAACCTTATCTGTACGAGTAGAAGACCTTGTTTGGCAGGTAGACCGGCTGCAATAGCGGAGTACTTTCAAAAAAAGACGTCCGCTGATTTGGGAGTTTATTGAAAAATCAAATAACATTTTAAAATTATTTCAAAATGGCCTTATACCATATAAAAGTTACAGGAAAACAACAAGATTTTGCTCGTTTAGTGAATGGGTTCAAGATCGACTTCGGTTGTCGTGGCAACCGCAAAGATATTGGAGACGGGTATTTTGAGTCAGTAGGTATTGCAGATTCAGATACGCTTAAACAATTAAAACGTTCAGAATTTACTGTTTTAAGCAAAACCAACTTGTCCAGATCAATTAAAAATTTACCAAATAAACTGAGTAAGACAAACAGGTTTGCTAAACACATGTTAACTGATGCTCAATCCAGCAAGTTGAAGGATGTAAGATTAAGAGGAAAAAAATATCAAAGTTTAGATGAAAGGATAAATGAATTATTCAACAAAGATTTTCTTACCATTAAAGAAGGTTTCGATGAAATCAACGAGGCTTGCCAATTAATTCAAAGCAGGTTCCCAAAATTTGTCGAGGTCATAAATCTAAATCATCTTTCTCATGAAAAGCGAACCATAAAAGCGTTAAGAATAGGAAAATTTGATTTTCCTTCCAACAACCCTATCATTCAGGTAGAAATTAAAAACAAAGTAATGTTCACCGCAGGCGTTCACCCTGCGGAATGGGGAACAGTTGACTGTCTGCTTTGGTTTGTTGTCGATTTTTTAAGAGCCTATGAGTATCAGGAAGACCTTACGTATGGCAACATGACATTTTCTTACAGTGAATTGGATGAAATACTTGAGAACATCGAAATTCTTATGATACCGTGTGTAAATCCGGATGGGCTTAAGTATGACCAAAATAATCCACCTGATCCAAAAAAACCTGGTTGTCCTGAAGACGGAAGAGATATTTTGGGAACCCGAAAAAACAGACATAAAGTTGTTGAAACAAATGATCCCAGAACTATTGGAGTAGATTTAAATAGAAACCTTGATTTTGTATTTAAATTTAAAAAAATATTAGGATTAGATAACAATAGTGGTAACAGTACAATTCATTGCCATTCCAGGTTCCAGGGGCCGGAAGCAAACTCTGAAAAAGAAACAAAAAATGTAATTGATTTATTAGATTCCGGTAACGTAAGAATGTATATGGATATACATTCATCACCGACAGGGGCGGGGCCATTCCTGGCCTATCCATGGGGTATAGCGCCAAATCAATCAACAGATCGCGCCAAATCATTTGGAAATCCGGCATTTGATGGAAAACGAATTTCGTCGGATTACGCTGAGTATATGCCAGAGCAGGATGAAATAAACTTTAAGGATATTTCAGAAAAGGTTGTTGATTCTATGAAGAATGTCAGAGGCATAGCATTTAGGAACCTACAAAATTATCCTGCATTCGGTATTTTGACAGGCGTTAATGACGACTATGCTTACAGCCGCCAATTTGATTGGTCAGAGGAAGAAGAGAAATTAATAATCGATGAAAACAAAAAAACACTGGGCTTTACCTTGGAAATGGATTCCAGTTCTTCGTTAACAACGCGCACACCCGACCATAAAGATTTCTGGGAAGGAACAATGCTTGATAATATTGCAGGATTAGTTGAATTTTGCAAACAAGGGGCAAAAGTATTTCCCAAGACAACTTATTTTACCACTAACCCCAATTTTGGTGTTGAAGCGGAGAAAGTGATCGGCGGTGTGTTTTCTGGTGGAGGCGGTTTTGTTGTGGTGAATGGAAAACCAAGGCCCGTCGAGCCTCGTCCGATGTTGACGGAACTGGTTGCGAAATTATTAGAAAACAAGAAAGATTTATCGGTTTTGAATAAACTCAAAATTGAATTAGACGCTATTTCACAACATAAAACTTATTAAAATAAATCACTGGATAAACAAATAAGCAATGATAAAACAGGCAACCTTATTCACCATGCTGTTTATAGCCTGGACAAACGGCATATCAGCCCAATCCACCCCTGGCGGAGAAGGAACGGTGGTCACCCGTTTTATCCATTCCGCCGCGCTGGAAAACCCGGGCGGTGAGAACCCGGTACGCCGGATATCCGTGTACCTGCCGCCACAATACGGAGATTCCGACCTGCGCTACCCTGTTATCTATTACCTGCATGGATTTATGGGCACGGACAGCATAAGTCCGGCCATGAAAACGATTTTGGACAAGGGTATCCGCTCCGCCAAAATCCGCCCCTTCATATTGGTTATTGCGAACCAATATACCCTGTTTGAAGGCAGTTTTTATAGCAATTCAACACTCACAGGCAAGTGGGAAGATTTTACGGCGGAAGAACAGGTAACTTTTGTGGACCGTCAATTCAGAACGCAGGCCCGCCGTGAAAGCAGGGGAATCGCCGGGCATTCCATGGGCGGCTACGGCGCTTTCAAACTGGCCATGTTGCATCCGGAAGTTTTCAGCAGCGTGTATGCCCTGAGTCCGGGCTTGTTGGCTTTTGTCAAAGAATTTGGCCCAAACAGCAACTCCTATAAAGAATTGCAGCACGTAAAAACGCTGGAAGAACTCAAAAAAACCTACTACCCGCGGGTGCTGGTGGCCGTGGCGCGAGCCTGGTCGCCCAATCCGGACAAACCGCCGTTTTTCTGCGATCTGCCTTATACTTATGAGGGTGACAAACTTGTTGTAAATCAGTCGGTTGTAGAAAAATGGGAGGCCAATATGCCGGTGTATATGGCGGGCGCCTATGCGGACAACTTGAGAAAACTGACTGCCATAAAATTAGACTGGGGTCGCAATGACGCGCCGCGATTCCCGCTGCAAATCGGCATGCTGAGTCAGCGCCTGGAAAACCTGGGCATCAACCATTTTGCAGAAGAATACATTGGCGATCACGGGAATAAAATCTGGACTGCAGACGGGCGTGTTCTGAACGACATGTTGCCCTTTTTCAATGATTTCCTGCAGTTTTAAGAACCTGC
>JADYZK010000437.1 GCA_020853175.1 Bacteroidales bacterium | reverse complement strand
GAACTTCATCAGTATGCCGATGAAATAAGACAGTTGCAGCATGAATATCAGTCGCGTATTCAGCTTTTTCTGGCTTTGGAAATGGATTATGTTCCTGAAATGTCGCAACCTTTTGCCCAGCTCAAAGCCAAAGCCGGATTGGATTATGTGATTGGATCGGTGCATTTGGTAGGCAAAGGAAATCCTGAAACTCTGTGGTTCACCGATGGCCCCGATGCCTCCATCTACGATCGGGGCTTGGCCGATTTTTATGACAACGACATCAAAAAAGGAGTGAAGGCTTTCTTCGATCAAACCAACGAAATGATCGAAAAAGAGGTGTTTGATGTGATAGGTCATTTCGATAAAATCAAAATGCACAACCAAAACAGGTATTTCACTGAACGTGAGAAATGGTACCGCGACCATATTTTTGAAACCCTGCGGTTGATTCAATCCAAAGGATTGATTGTTGAAATCAACACCAGGGGCATTTATAAAAAACGCTGCGACAGCTTGTATCCTTCCGGATGGATCTTACATGAGATGAAACAGATGAACATCCCCATCGTGATCAGCTCCGATGCCCATCATCCGGATGAGTTGATGGCCGAATTTCCACGGGCTGTCGAAGCAGCTCAGGCAGCAGGTTACCAAACGGTGATGAGCTTTAACAACGGACATTGGCACGAACAGGCCATTGACTGATGTTTTGTTAAAGTCATATCTTTGACCCACAAAAACATAGAAAAATGATCTTTGGAATAGGCACCGACATCATTGAGGTGTCGCGCATGGAGCGCCACCTTGAGGCAGGAAACGGGCTTAAAAACAAACTTTTTACTGCCCGTGAGCAAGCTTATGCCGACGACAAAGCCACCATTTATCAGCATTATGCAGCCCGTTTTGCCGCCAAAGAGGCATTTTTTAAAGCTTTGGGCACAGGCTACCGTTATGGCATGGCCTTTCATGAAATTGAAGTGGTGAACGATGAACTCGGAAAACCGGTCATCCACGTGCACGGTAGGGTGAAGGAATACATCGAAAAAGAAGGCGTTCAGCATATTCATCTCAGCATTTCGCACGTTAAAGAAATGGCCAATGCCTTTGTGGTTTTGGAAAAATAGTTGTCTTTTTTAAGGTTATTCCTTTTTAGAAAGGCTTTTTCAGAAGACGGCCTAAAATGTAAAACCCACACTAAAACTAAGATGGAAAAAGTCAACGGTGGTGGCACTAATACCACCCATCCAATTATACGCATGAAATGTTCCGCGTTTAAGTTCTACTCCAACTCCAAAATACACGCTTGATTTTCGGTCCATCTTTATATCCACACCAGCTTGCGGATTCACAAAATAGCCGCCTTGGTTAAACTGTTTTTCAGGGATCACGGTATAACCTGCATAGATAGAGAAAAAAGGCTCTACCTTTTTCAGATGTGAGGATTGTGCTCTTAACGCTACAAATAAAGGAAACAAGTAGCGATCCCTGTTTTTGAGATTGTTTTGCAGACCCACTCCAAGACCCAGCATTAAGCCCGGCTTGAACTGGTAGGTGTGAATAAAATTAACTTTTATCCAGTTGTAATTGCCTTCTTTGTTTTTCTCCAAGTTAAGACCCGGCTCGATAAAACCCCTATAACCTCGCACAAAGTATTTTATAGGAGCAACTGAATCAATGCTTTGTGTAGCATCATGAATTCTTTTTGTTGCTATTGAGTTGATTTCAGCTTTTTTTACCGAGGAATCCTCAGTTAAAAAGTTGTCGGCATAGGTGCTGCTGTAAAGCAAACACAGCAAAACAAGGAGGCTTGATGTTCGTAGTTGTTTCATAATTAGTTAGATAAATATGTAATCCTTAAGCTTAAAAGACGAGAAAATATCTATTGATTTTACACAAAACCACTTTACAAATTTAAGGTTACCATCACCGGACAATGATCTGAATGAACGGCTTGGGGCAGAATGGCAGCCGATTCGAGCTGCGGTAAAAGATTTTCGGTAATCATATTGTAATCAATGCGCCATCCTTTGTTGTTGGCGCGGGCATTGGCGCGGTAGCTCCACCAGCTGTAATGGTGCGGCTCTTTCACCAAATGACGGAAAGTATCCACAAAACCTTGTTTCAAAAATCCGGTCATCCATTCACGTTCTTCGGGTAAAAAGCCTGAAACGGTAGCGTTGCGCACCGGATCGTGTATGTCAATGGCTTGGTGGCAGATGTTGTAATCGCCCGAAAGCACCAAACGCGGATGTTGATCGCGCAACTGGGCCACATAATTTTGAAAGTCGCTGAGCCATTGCATTTTAAATTCCTGCCGCAGATCACCGCTGCTTCCCGAAGGGTGATAGGCCGACACCACCGTGATGTCGCCGAAGTCGGCCCGCAAAAAACGTCCTTCGTTGTCGTAGCTTTCCATGTCCATGCCATAAACCACCTTGTCGGGCATCGTCCGGCTGAGGATAGCCACACCGCTATAGCCTTTTTTTTGCGCCGGATACCAAAAATGATGATAGCCCAAAGCCTCAAACTCCATCAATGGGATTTGGTCGTGCGTGGCCTTTATTTCTTGAAGACAAATGACATCGGGAGCTGCGGCAGACAACCAGTCTAAGAAACCTCTGTTGATGGCTGCCCTGATGCCATTCACGTTGTAAGTGATGATTTTCATGGGGTTTTATTATAAAAAACGAAAGTAAGAATTTTGATTCAAATGGGAGGCTTGCAGCCCTTAGTGGAAGATTATTAGCGATAAATTTCAAGTTTTGATTACTTTCGCCAGTTGAACCTCTTTCGTATGAACTTCTTCAACAGCCGAACTGTACATCGTTTTTTCGAGTGGCGATCCAAGCACATTTCCGATAGGCAATACATTTATATTTTGAGTGTTGTTGTTGGTATCTTAGCCGGCATTTCGGCCATTGTCATCAAAAAGTCGGCCCACTTTATCGAGCATCTGCTTACCAGCAGTTTTGCCAACCAATACGAAAACTACCTTTATTTCTTTTATCCTGCCGTGGGCATTTTAATTGCTGTATTGTTCATGCGTTACATCATCAAAAAGGAGCCCGGACATGGTATTCCGGGAGTTTTGTATGCCATTTCGCGCAAAAACGGACTGATAAAATTTCACAATACCTTTTCGGCAATCATCACCAGTGCTTTTACCGTTGGTTTTGGTGGATCGGTAGGTCTTGAAGGACCAACCGTTTCAACAGGAGCCGCCATTGGTTCCAACCTGGGGCAGGCCCTGCGCTTGAACCACCGTCAAATTATTTTGATGATCAGCTTGGCCAGTGCTGCTGCTATGGCTTCCATTTTTCAGGCACCCATTGCTGCCATCGTTTTTGCCTTAGAGGTGATCATGATTGATTTGGCAATGGCCTCGTTGGTGCCGCTGCTCATTGCCACGGTTACTGCCGTACTTACCTCTTATTTTGTTCTCGGACAGGCTGTTTTGTATCCCATTGAGCTGAATGTGGATTTCAATCCGTCCAACACCATCTTTTATGTTGGTTTGGGTGTGCTCACCGGACTGCTTTCGGTTTATTTTACCCGTGTTTCGATTTTTGTTGAAGAGTATTTTGCCAACAAATTCAAGTCGTGGTGGATGCGTTTCATGGTGGGAGCCGGAATGCTTGGGTTATTGATTTTCTTTTTCCCTTCGTTATACGGTGAAGGTTACGTGGCCCTCAACCAAAGTCTCAAAGGCGATTTTAGTGCCTTGTTCAACAACAGCATCTTTTTTGATTACCGCAACGAGATGTGGGTGGTGTTTGCTCTTTTTGCTGCTGTGCTGCTGATGAAAGCCTTTGCTACCTCGCTCACCTTTGCCGCGGGTGGGGTAGGGGGTATTTTTGCTCCGGCACTTTTTATTGGAGCTTTTTTGGGATTGTTTTATTCCACTTTTATGAACCACTGGGGCTTTGGATACCTCGATCCAGGTAAGTTTGCGGTGGTAGGCATGGGAGGTATGATCGCGGGAATCCTTCACGCACCGCTCACAGGCATTTTCCTCATTGCCGAAATCACTGGCGGTTACAATCTTTTTGTGCCTTTGATGATCGTTTCTACCATTGCTTACGCCACCACCAAGGTGTTTGTAGCCAACTCGGTTTATACCTACCAGTTGGCACGTCGCGGCGAGTTAATGACCCACAACAAAGACAAAAGCATTCTCAACCTGATGAAAGTGGGCCGATTGGTTGAAACGAATTTTCATCGCATCCAACCCGGACAAACGCTTGAGGATTTGGTGAAGATCATCAGCCTATCCAAAAGAAACATCTTTCCTGTTGTGGATGATCAAGGTATTTTCAAAGGCCATATCTTGCTCGATGACATCAGAAACATCATGTTCGATCGCGATTTATATGGCACTTTGGTGGACAATATCATGGTGTTTCCTTCCTACAGCATCAAACCCGATGACCCGATGGAAACCGTCGCTGCCCTGTTCCACGATTCCGGAAAGTACAATATCGTGGTGCTCAACGAAGGGAAATATTTGGGATATATCTCGCGCGCCAATGTGTTTATTACTTATCGCAAAAAACTGAGCGAGATGTCGCAAGATTGATTTTTAACTGATTTCTTCTTTTTAGGTTACTCTTTGATAAGTAACTGACGTTTTGAACTTTCTCTAAGAAACATCAATAACTAATTAGAGAAAACCCTAAAAAAAAGAGGGTTAAAACCCTCTTCCAAACATTTCCCAGAAACGAATTTCCATCTCTTTCCACTGCTGCACTGTTGTTGCTGCAAAGCTTTTGGTGTATGCTGTGAGTTGTGATTGGGCTTCATCAGTTTTGCCTTCTTTGATTAATTTTGCTGCTTTTGCTTCCACATTGGGCATTTCGTCAAAAGCTTTTTGTTCGAGATCAAGAACGTTTTTCAGCACGATGTCCTTTGTTTTGCCCCAGCTTACGGTAGCGAGTTTGTTGGCTTTGCGGTAATGCCAAAGGGCAGCCTCATCGCTGTACCTTTTTTGTCCGCAGAAGCCAAAACCTTCTGGAAGGGTTGATACGCCGGCATAGATCGGTATTCTTGGGCTCTCGCCTGGGTTGTCGAACGAAAACCATGAAACACCGCCAATGGCATCGGGAAGCCAATCGCGCAACTGGGTGATGTGCGAATAGGAACACCATGAAACCGAAACCGTTCGTTGAAAATCAACCGTTCCGGGAG
>JADYZK010000436.1 GCA_020853175.1 Bacteroidales bacterium | reverse complement strand
GACCTTTTAACCAACGCTGAATTAGAAAAAATGGTTGATACCACTGATGAGTGGATCATGAGCCGAACGGGCATCAAAGAGCGTCACATCTTAAAAGGTGCTGGACAAGGAACCTCAGTCATTGGCACACAAGCGGTGAAAGGGTTGCTCGAAAAAACAGGAACTTCGCCTGACGAAGTTGACTTGCTTATTTGTGCTACAGTAACCCCCGACATGCAATTTCCGGCTACGGCCAACATCATCAGTCATAACTGCGACATTAAAAACGCCTTTAGCTTCGATATGAATGCGGCTTGCTCGGGCTTTTTGTATGCTTTGGTGACGGCCTCCAAGTTTATTGAAAGCGGAACCCATAAAAAGGTTATTGTCGTTGGTGCCGACAAAATGTCGTCTATTGTAGACTATACCGACAGGGCCACATGTGTTATTTTTGGCGATGGCGGAGGTGCTTTTCTGTTGGAGCCCACCACCGAAGAGCTAGGTATCATGGATTCTGTGATGCACACCAATGGTTCGGGAATGGCTCATTTGCATCAAAAAGCAGGCGGTTCGGCCAAACCGCCTACCCACGAAACAATAGATGCTCGCGAACATTATATCTACCAAGAAGGACAGCCGGTTTTTAAATTTGCCGTCACCAACATGGCCGATGTGGCAGTGGCCATCATGGAAAAAAACCAATTGAAATCGAGTGACATTGCTTGGCTGGTTCCGCATCAAGCCAATATGCGCATCATTGAGGCCGTTGCCAAACGAATGGGCATCAAAAAAGAACAAGTAATGATTAACATCGAACGTTACGGCAATACCACCAACGGCACCTTGCCCATATGCGTTTGGGAATGGGAAAAACAGTTGCGAAAAGGCGACAACATTGTTTTGGCAGCTTTTGGCGGCGGTTTTACTTGGGGAGCTATTTGGCTTAAATGGGCTTTTGATTCCAAGTAAATTGTTGGTTTAAAAAAATTAAAAAACACCCATTCGAGGTGTTTTTTGTTTTACAGGAAAATCTTGAACATCTTAGACATAATCCTGTATATCTGCTACAATGAAAAGGGCTACTTTTGTTGGAATAGAAAAAGAATCACTTGAATAAAAAGCTCCATCAACATTTCAACCTCAGCAATATGCTGAGCGATTGTTGCTTAAAGTTACTTATCATCGAACTGAATCGGTTGGGCGTTGAGGTAATAAAAGCGAAGTTGGGGGATGTAACCTTAGCTTATGATGCAACCGCAATTCAAGAAGAGCAGGTAATCGCCCTCTTTCATGATTTGGGTTTTAAGGTGATTCAAGATAAGGATCAGCTTCTTGTTGAAGAAATGAAGCAAGTGATTGTTGAGTTGGTGCATCATACCACCTACAATGCCATGGTTCGCAACTCCGATTTTATCGTAAGCCGTTTCAACAAAAGTTACCAGCACCTCTCCACGGTTTTTTCGCGCATCGAAAAGATCACGCTTGAGAAATATATTATCCTCCAAAGGATAGAAAAAGTAAAGGAGTTGATGCAGTCGGAAGAGTTCAGCTTGAGCGAAATAGCTTACATTATGGGCTATAGCAGCGTGCAATACCTGTCCACACAATTCAAACAAATTACGGGCTACTCTGTCTCCGAATACAAAAATTTGCCCGAAAAAGAGCGGCTTGGGATACGTTTAGTTTCCCTGATGGAAGATCCATTAACCGAAAATTTTACACAACAATAAAAGAATTCCATGATACGCATCTCCATCGAAAGTATGAATTTTGCAATCCACAACAGTAAAAAATAGCCATGACCATGAAAATTAAAAATAATATTGCTGTTAGCGACAACGGCTTCGTTTTCAATCCCGGATCGGGCGAATCGTTTACGGTAAATCCGGTAGGTTTGGAAATGCTCAACCAATTGCGTAAAGGCCTGAGTCAAACCGAAATTATCGCCGAAATACAAGCAGCTTACAATACCGAAGAAGCAATCATTGAGCGCGACCTGCTCGATTTTTTAGATATGCTCCGTCAATATCGCCTCATACAATTAGACGATGAGTAAGCCATTGCTCACCATTGGTGTTACAGGCCTCAACGCCATTGACAGTCCTGGGCCGGGCGTAGCCGTTATCAGAGCGCTGCGCGAAGCCGCGAGTTTCGATTGTCGTATCATCGGCTTGTCCTACGAATCATTGGAGCCGGGCATCTACATGCACGATCTCGTTGATAAAACCTACCAAATTCCTTATCCTTCAACAGGCACCGAAGTATTGATGTCGCGATTGGAGTATATCCATGATATTGAAAAACTCGATGCCGTCATTCCCAACTTCGATGCCGAGCTTTATTCATTCATCAAGCTCGAGAAGAAGCTGAAAAGCATGGGCATTCACACCTTTTTGCCTACCATGGATCAGTTTGAAGAACGGCACAAAGTGAATTTAAACGATTTCGGTAAAAAATACGACATCCACGTGCCACGCAGCAAAGCCATTTATAATGTGATGGAAGCCCAAGCCCTCGAAAAAGAATATAATTGGCCTTTGGTGGTAAAAGGGAAGTATTACGATGCCGTTTTGGCTTATAACTTCGATCAGACCAAGGCCGCTTTTAATAAAATTTCAGCCAAATGGGGTCTTCCGATCATCATTCAAGAGTTCATTCACGGAACCGAATACAATGTTACCGGATTAGGCGACGGCAATGGCAACACCATTGCGGCAGTGCCCATGCGCAAACAATACATCACCGATAAAGGCAAGGCTTGGGGCGGCATTTCCATTGCTGATAAGCAGATTCTGGCACTTACCGATCACTTCCTTAAATCAACCAAATGGCGTGGTGGTTTTGAGCTCGAACTGATGAAAAACAAAAGTGGAGAATATTTTCTTCTGGAGATCAATCCCCGGATGCCGGCCTGGATTTATCTCTCTGTAGGCGTGGGTCAAAACATCCCAGAAGCCTTGGTTCGCATGGCAATGGGATGGCCTACTGAAGCTTATACACATTACGAAGTGGGAAAAATGTTTATCCGGTATGCTTGGGACATGATTGTTGACCTGAGTGAGTTTGAACAGATTTCAACCCACGGCGAGCTGTAAATGCATTTAAGAATTTTATTAAAGAATAAGGAAATGTTTTTTTCATCATAGATTTTGAATTATGACAACAAAAAAAGTTTACGAAAGACCCATCATCAAGAAATTGGAAAGCAATATGCCCAATAAATTTGGGATGCGCACCATATTTGAGCCTGTCACCCATCTTGATGGCGTTGAAGTGAAAGCCTTAGCAAAAGAGTATGGCTCGCCATTGTTTGTTATTTCGGAGAAAAAACTGCGTAAAAATTTCCGTGCTGCACGTCAAGCTTTTGAAACCCGCTATCCGCGCGTTCAATTTGCGTGGAGCTATAAAACCAACTACTTGAGTGCCGTGTGCAATATGTACCACCAAGAAGGTTCGTGGGCCGAAGTGGTGAGCGGTTTTGAATACGATAAAGCCATCAACAACGGTGTTGAAGGCAGTAAAATCATCTTCAACGGGCCCGATAAATCTGAAGTTGACCTTCGCAAGGCGGTCACCAACAATTCGTTAATTCATATTGACCATCTTGACGAGTTGTACATGCTTCAAGACATCGCCAAAAGCACAGGCCGTCGCCCAAAAGTAGCCATCAGGGTGAATATGGACACCGGAATTTATCCGATTTGGGACCGTTTTGGTTTCAATTACGAGAACGGACAAGCCTGGGATGCGCTGAATAAAATCATGTTTTCGGGCGTGATGGATTTGATGGGCTTGCACACCCACATCGGAACATTTATGCTTTCACCTGCTGCTTACGGCGTAGCTGCTTCAAAGCTGGCACACCTCGCGCAGAGCGTGTTAAACAAATACGGTCACGAAATAAAATACATTGACATGGGCGGCGGTTTTGCCTCTAAAAACACTTTGAAAGGCTCCTATCTGCCCGGCACCGACATCAGTCCTTCGATAGATGATTTTGCCGAAGCCATCACCTCTGCCTTGATGAACAGCGACTACCGGCCCAAAAACCCTCCGCTTTTAATCATTGAGTCGGGGCGCGCCCTCATTGACGATGCTGCTTGGCTCATTGGCTCGGTTTTGGCCAACAAACGCCTGTCGGATGGTCGCCGTTCAACGATTTTGGATGTGGGTGTGAACCTGCTTTTCACTGCTTTTTGGTACGATCACAAAATCACTCCCGCCCAAACTTTCACCTCATACACCGAAGATACAGCGCTTTTTGGTCCGCTGTGCATGAATATTGACGTGCTGCGCGAAAGCATCAATATGCCTTTGCTCAACAAAGAAGATCTCGTGGTGATTCATCATGTAGGGGCTTACAACATGACACAATGGATGCAATTTATTACCCTAAGGCCCAAAGTGGTGCTGATTGACGAACAGGAAAAAGTTCATCTGATTCGCAACAACGAAACCTTAGATACCATTGCAAGTCTTGAGGTCATGCCTCCCCATTTATCGTTTTTTGAGTTATGACAGCACAGCGGCTGCAACAGATATTTCCATTTTTTTGGCAAAGTGTCAGCAACAGCTATACCCAGATTTTTTTTTCCAAGGACAAAATCTTTGGATTTATCCTGATTGCAGTCAGCCTTTTTGATTTAAGTGCCGGCATCAGTGGCCTTTTGGCAGTGGTGAGTGCCAACAGCTTCGCTTTTTTGATTGGACTTAACCGTCAAAAAGTGATCAATGGACTTTATGGATTCAACGCCCTGCTTACCGGACTTGGACTGGGCGTTGCCTTTCAAATCAATGCCGCTTTTGTAGTCGTAATTGTTTTTAGTGCCTTACTCAGTTTGTTGGTTTCGGTGCTGCTGGATGGATGGCTTTACAAATATGGCCTGCCTTATCTCAGCCTTCCCTTTTTGGTTGCCATTTGGGTGGTTATTCTTAGCACGCGACAGTTTACCCAGTTAGAAATCAGCGAAAGAGGTATCTATGTTTTAAATGAAATGTACCTTTTGGGAGGTCTTCCCATGGTGAAACTTTACCTTTGGTTTGACACCCTCGTGCTCCCAATTCCGATAAAAACATATTTCCTTTCATTGGGCGCCATTTTCTTTCAATACCATCTTTTTGTCGGACTTTTGATTGCTGTCGGGCTCATCATTTGGTCGCGCATTGCTTTTATTTACTCGCTTGTCGGTTTTATGGCAGCATGGTTCTTTTACGGCTTCACAGGTGTGCAGATTTCGGAAATCGGTTACAGCTACATTGGTTTCAATTATATTCTAACTGCCATTGGCATAGGCACTTTCTTCGTTGTTCCCTCTTTTTACTCCCTTCTTTGGGTGGTTATTTCGGTGCCGTTGCTGGCATTCTTTATTAGCTCCGGAAGTTATGTGTTGGCCTCCTATCAACTCTCGGTTTATTCTTTGCCATTCAATGTGGTGATGCTCCTTTTGTTGTATATTTTTAGGGTAAGAGAGCATTTTCACAACAAGCCCGGTTTGGTAGTGGTGCAACAAAGCAGTCCTGAAAACAACCTTTACAGTTATGTCGTGAACCGGCACCGTTTGGCGCATTTAGGGAAAATTCCTGTTCACTTGCCTTTTTTTGGAACCTGGAAAGTTACGCAAGGCATCAACGGAAGTCATACCCACCAAGAGGCTTGGAAGTATGCCTGGGATTTTGAGATGACCGATGAAGACGGCAAAACCTTTGCCAATGAAGGCAATAAACCCGAAGATTATTATTGTTTCGGGAAGCCGGTTGTTGCCCCTGCGGATGGTTATGTCAGTGTGGTAGAAGATGGTGTTTCTGACAACAACATTGGCGACATGAACTTGAACAACAATTGGGGAAACAGCGTGGTACTCCATCATGCCGAGGCTTTTTTCACGCAGATGAGCCATCTTGGCAAAGGAAGTATTTTGGTTAAAAAAGGCCAATACGTGCGAAAAGGCGAGCAAATTGCAAGCTGTGGCAACTCAGGCCGTTCGCCTTATCCACACTTGCACTTTCAGTTTCAAACGGCCGGAACCATCGGTGCTTCTACCTTAGATTATCCTTTTACGGCTTACCTAAAACATGCCGACGAAAAGCAGTTATTTGCCGTAGCGCAGCCCCAAAACAACGATTTGGTCTCGAACAACCAAATTGTGGAGCTGCTGGACGAAGCTTTGCATTTTGTGCCCGGACAAATCGTTCGTTTCAAACAAGAAGGCGATCCGCAGGCTGTTGAAACAGCTTGGAAAGTTGAAACCGACATCTACAACAACAGCTACTTTATATGCCAACAAACCCATGCCAAAGCATGGTTCGTGCGTCAACCCGATTTTTTCTTTTTCACCCATTTTGAAGGAAGAAAAGACTGTCTGTTATACGATTTTTATCTTGCCGCCTACCAGATGATTACCGGTTTTTCGCCCGGATTGGTCATTCGCGAAGCCATTACCAATGTCCTTTATCCTAAGCCCGCATTGCGTTTGCTTCAAGATTTTGTTGCGCCTTTTTATATGTTTTTGTCCATTGAATACACCTTGGTTCAAAAAAAATATTTTAACGATTTGACCAGCTCAAAAATTCTGCTTGAAAGCCAAGTCAGCTTTAAAGTTTTGGGCAAAGAAACCCATCAAAGAAGCTATGAACTTGTGTTTGAAAATAACCGCCTGGAGCAGCTTAGCTTCAGCAACAAAAAAACAATCTTGAAACGTGTATAAAACCCTCCTTGTTTTGTTGATGCTTTTTTGTTGTGCCACAAGCCGATTGCTTGGACAAACATTTATAGACGAAGCTTATAAAGATAGCATTACCTACCAATACTATCTCCAAGGCAACTGGAAAGCGGTATTAAAAACCGGAAATGAGATGATTGGCCAGGGCTCCGATTACTATTTTCTGCGGATGCGGATGGGCATAGCGCAAATGGAGCTCGGCCAACCTGTGAAAGCAGAAAAGCATTTTCGCAAAGCATTGGCTTTGAATCCTGCTGATGAAAACGCCCAGGTTTATTTACGCTCAGCCTTGCAAGCCGAGCTAAAAACACTTGAAGCTGGAAGCGTTTTGGCTCAAATGAATCCCACTTTGCGTCGGCAATTGGGATATAGCACAAAGTTTCAGCCCGTTTCGGCACATTTTGACATGGGTTTTGTTGACAGAGGAAATTTTAAAGGGTTGGATTACATTTCTCTAACTGGAGGTCATACGCTCTTTGGTCAAGAACATTTTTACAACAACAACTGGTTTTCCGATGGCGGGTTTTATTTTAAGACCAAGCCACAGTGGTTGTTTTATATAGGGATGCAACACATCCGCATTGACGCTGTGGATCGTTTTGCTTATTACGACAGTGGCTTAAAGCGCGATTCGATTGTAAACAACAGTTTTGGAAATGCCTATTATTATTC
>JADYZK010000435.1 GCA_020853175.1 Bacteroidales bacterium | reverse complement strand
GTGATAAATTATTGTTTCGTATCCTCAATTCCGGCGATTTTCTTTCAGGAGTAAATAATCTTGCAGCCGACACGGAAGCAGCTGTCTTAATGCCTTTTGTGAGCGAAAAGGGATTGAGATATGATTTAACGGTTCCTTTCGCCCGCTATGTTGTGCAATACCGAAATGACATCGTTTTTCCGTTCAAACGCTATCAAATTCAACCTGTTTGGCGTGCCGATCGGCCTCAGAAAGGAAGATATCGTGAGTTTTACCAATGCGATGCCGAGATTGTAGGCAGCGATGCCTTGCTAAACGAAGCTGAACTGGTGCAAATGGTGAACGATGTGTTTAAAAAACTAAGCATCAAGGTGGTTGTGAAAATCAATAACCGGAAAATTCTTGCCGGCATAGCAAATTACATTGGAAAACCTGAAGCCATTACCGACATTACAGTTGCTATTGACAAACTTGATAAGATTGGCATTGAGCAAGTTAACAATGAACTTTTGGCAAAAGGTATTGATCAAAATGCAGTGGGTAAATTGCAGCCGATACTTTTTATGCAAGGCAGCAGCCGCGAAAAACTTCAGCAAATGGCTGAACTCATAGGCGACAATGAAACCGGTGCCAAAGGAATCAACGAAATGCAAACGTTGTTCGATTACCTCGAAGCCATGCACCTCGACTTAAATTTTGAGCTTGATTTGACCCTTGCCCGCGGTTTAAATTACTATACCGGAGCCATTTTGGAGGTCAAAGCCACAGAAGTTCAAATGGGAAGTATCTGTGGAGGTGGTCGTTACGATGACCTTACCGGAATCTTCGGGATGCCCGGCGTTTCGGGCGTGGGCATCAGCTTTGGAGCTGATCGCATTTATGATGTAATGAAAGAATTGAGCCTCTTTCCCGAAAAATCAGAAAGCTCGACAGCCGTTTTGTTTGTCAATTTTGGATCGGCTGAGGAGAAGTATTGTCTTCCTTTGTTGTCCGATTTGCGCAAAGCGGGCATCAACTCCGAGATTTATCCCGAGGCCGATAAGATGAAAAAACAGATGAAATATGCCGATCAGAAAAAGATCAACTTCGTCGTTTTGGCAGGAGAAACAGAAATCAAATCGGGCTTACTAACGGTAAAAAATATGCTTAACGGTGAACAATCGGATGTTAAAACAGAGCAGTTGGCGGCATATTTTTTAGAAAAATTGCATTAATCTTTTAACCATGAATTGGAACCTTCACTTTTTAATCAAAGTAAACCGAAAAGCACTTTATGAGAAGGGATTGTAATCCATCGTGAATTTTTGCGTCATTTTTTGCCGCTTCATTTGTGAGGTTTATATTTTTTCGGGTTCAAAACCCTCTTGATTTAGGTAGTTAATTTAATCATTTCCAATTCAATAGAACATGAAAAAGCATTTTATCAGTGATCAAAAGCTGACCTTCAAAATTATTTTCGACATTATAAAAGAAGATTTTAAACTGGAATTATCGGTTAGTGCCATTGCGAAAATCGAGAAGTGTAGGGCCTATCTCGATCATAAAATAAGCACCCAAACAAAACCTGTTTATGGTATAACTACCGGTTTTGGATCGTTGTGCGACACCAGTATCTCTACCGAAGATTTGGGAACCTTGCAAAAAAACTTAGTCATGTCTCATGCCTGTGGGCTGGGCGACGAGGTGCCGCAAGAAATTGTCAAATTAATGCTGCTTTTAAAAATTCAAAGTCTTTCTTATGGCCACTCTGGTGTTCAGTTAAAAACTGTGCAGCGTTTGGTTGATTTTTTCAATCACGATGTGCTTCCTGTGGTTTATCAAATGGGTTCGTTGGGTGCATCTGGCGATCTTGCTCCGTTGGCTCATCTCAGCCTTCCATTGATAGGTATGGGCGAAGTTCGTTTTCAAGGCAAAATAATGGCCGCTGCCGATGTGCTTGATCATTTTGGTTGGCAACCTATTGAATTGCAGTCAAAAGAAGGTCTCGCTTTGCTCAATGGCACACAGTTTATGAGTGCTTATGGTGTTTTTAGTTTGCTGAAAGTATTTCGCCTTTCAATGTTGGCCGACATTATTGCGGCACTTTCATTGGAGGCTTTTGATGGTAGAATTGAGCCTTTTTATGATGCCGTGCATCAGATTCGCCATCACAGAGGACAAATTGACACGGCTGCTCAAATACGTAAATTATTAGAGAACAGCGAATTGATTCAGCGAGACAAAGCGCATGTTCAAGATCCGTACAGCTTCAGGTGTATTCCGCAAGTGCATGGCGCTTCTAAGGATTCAGTAAATTATACAGCTTACGTTTTCAGCAACGAAATCAATGCGGTAACTGACAATCCGACCATTTTTCCTGACGAGGATTTGATCATTTCTGCCGGAAACTTTCATGGTCAGCCTTTGGCTTTGGCGCTGGATAGCTTAGCCATCGCTTGTGCCGAATGGGGTAATATTTCAGAAAGACGTACTTATCAGTTGTTACATGGAAAACGTGGATTGCCTCCTTTTTTGGTGGCCAACCCCGGATTGAACTCAGGTTTTATGATACCTCAATATGCTTCGGCCAGTTTGGTGAGCCAAAACAAGCAGCTTTGCACACCTGCATCTGTTGATTCGATCGAATCATCGCAAGGACAAGAAGATCATGTAAGTATGGGAGCGAATGCCGCCACCAAAGGCTTGCGCGTGGTGTTGAACCTCGAAAGGATTCTTGCTATTGAACTTTTCAATGCGGCCCAAGCCCTTGAATTTCGTCGTCCTGCGCGCTCAAGCGATTTTATCGAAGGCTTTGTTGCAGCTTACCGCGAAAAGGTAAAGTTCATCCATCAAGATATCATTATGTATCCCGAAATTGAAAAAAGCGTACAGTTTTTGAGAGATATTCCATTGGAGTTGCCCGATGCTTTGATTGAAGGAATCTAAACAAAGTGGTACACCAAAAAAACCTCAAAGGACATAGCGAAAGTTTTGTAAGAGCTGACTTTACCCGAAAAAAACACTGCTGAGGTCTAAAACACGTAAGTTGCTACCAACAGCAACCTGAAAACACCTGTTGTTTTAGTATTATTTATGAGACCTTTAGCGTCGGGCGTACCCATTGAAGCTGACGTATATTCAATTTCGGAGGCCAGTTGTAGCGGCCCGGTGGTAAAGCAAAATTGCGGGGCGATGCGAAACATCGTCTTCACATCGGTGCCTTTACCATAATAAATTCCGATGTTTTCGTTGGTAGTTCCTAAATTTTCGGCAAAACCGCCAAACAGCCCAAAGCGGTATTGATCGCCATAATTGATGCCGCCCCACACAAAAATATGGTTGGTTGGTGTGTAGGTTTCTATACCCGTCAGCGGATCGCGATGAGCAACAGCGTAGCCTCCAAGCATCAAATGCTCGGTAAGGTTTTGGCCATAAATGGTTTTCAACTGTATAGAAAACAGATCTTTAGTGTATTTGTAATAGGCCATCCACGAAACGGATGAAACCAGCTCATTGCTACGGAACATGCTGTCGGAAACCAGCCGTGGACGAATTACTTTGTAGTCGAAGGCGACACCGGCGATATGGTTTCCTTTTTTGTAGCTCATCTGCAAATGGCTGTTTGGAATTCCCGTTTGTTGCATGTAAATATAACTTCTGCCCATAGGACCATCGCTGCTGTTGTCGCGCTGCATGATGAGGGTCGCTTCGAGTTTGAGTTTTCCGAATTGATGCTTATAGCTGATCTGCGGATTGCGGATAAATGGCTGAAAAGGTGCGCCGGTGTTGAAGGCCTGCACCTCAGGAAAAACTTCGGGTACAAACATCGGATGCCAATATTGACCCAGCAGCAGCTCGTCTTTGGCCCATTTCATGCGGATGAAGGCATGGCGAAGCCTCAACCCATTGATGTCGGCATTGCTTACTCCTGTGAAATCACTTTCAATAAATGCACTTACATCGGCATGAAGCAGTTGGGGGCCTTTTATGGATAAACTTAAACGTGTATTTATCGCGCTATAATTGGAGTTGAAACCAGTGTAAATATCATTTCCATTGGCATCGAAAACAGGTTTTTTGGGATAGTAAAGCAGCAATTCATCACGTGATCCGTCAATCTGTCGGCTATCTAACCAAAAATAAGTTTTTACAAAACCTGAAAACTTAAGTTGCAGTTTCTTTTCGTTTGTATCTTGTGCCAAAGATTGATTTAAGACACTGGTTAGTAACACTATAAATATCGAAAGTCGTTTCAACGATTGGATTTTCTTCATGTATGATTTGTGTAAGATTCTTCCTTAAAAAGATCGGCAAAAATAGACCAACCAATTGAGAATGTAGTCAAAAACAACTTCGGCTTGTTAATTTATTCACATTATAAATAAGACAGTAGAAGGAAATCGAATAGGAAACTATGCGCCAACAAGTGCTAAAAACAAACAACATCAGCAAAGCCTGAAAGACTATTTTTGCCAAAAAATTCAACATGTTGCGCATTCTTCTGATTGACAATTTCGATTCTTTCACCTACAATTTGGTTCAGTTGATCCGCGAAACAGGTATTCCACATCAATTGAAAATGGTTACGAATATGGAAACGCCCGATCAGCAAAGCTCTGCTTTCGACAAGATTCTGATTTCACCTGGGCCGGGTTTGCCGCAAGAATCGGGCAACCTCATGCAGTGGATAGCCGCTTGTGCCAATCGCCATTCCATTCTGGGCGTTTGCTTGGGGCATCAAGCACTTGCCTGTCATTTTGGTGCGTCGCTTAGGCAACTTCCGCTAAGCTTTCATGGCTTTCGTTCGCAAGTGCAACTCAACTCTACTTCTTCAGGTATCTTTAAAAATATCCCCGCATCCATACAATGCGGGCGCTATCATTCATGGGTGGTGGATGAAAAAACACTTCCCTATGAAATTATTCCAACCGCATTCGATCAAGCAGGCCATATCATGGCTTTTCAACATTCAACTTATGATATCCAAGCGGTTCAGTTTCATCCGGAATCGTTCATGACTGAGCATGGATTGACGATGATACACAACTGGTTGGCCACATAAACGTCCATAAATGAAGTCCTTACATCAAAGGATGGAAAAGAATTTCGCCTTTTGAATTCCATTCGAGGGTGGGAGCGGGCACTTTGATGATGTTTAAGGCATCGAGCAAAAGACGCATGTACCGCGATCGGGTAGGCACTCGGCTAAGATCAATGTCGAGTGAAACCAATAGTTTTCGGTAACGTTGAATGTCATCTCGGTTGTGGAAATTTCCACTGGCATCAGTCCATTGGTTATCGTAGCCACCAAACATTCCGCCGGCGCCATAGCCCACCGCCACATTCAGCCATTTCAAACGGCGTTGTTTTGAATTAAAAGAAGCCGGATTTACGCTCACCCATACATTGATGGCATTATAATCTTTAATAAAACGTTGCAGGTAGTTGCTTCCAAACAATTGATTGGATCGTTGTTGCAATTCCGGATCGGAATAATTCACATATGAAGGCATCACTTTGAGTGAAATGCGTTGTTCGTTCCAAAGCAATTCCTGCCCTACCATTACTGAAGCACCCACAAAGTTAGCGCCGATGTCTGGGAGCGAGGCTCCCCATTCCTTAGAAAAACCATCAAAAATTTCAATTGTATTTTGCATCACAAAAGCGGTTAATCCGCCATACCAAGCAGCTTTTCGATGATCAACGCCCGACCACTCATACAGTTGCATGATATAACGAGCTTCTAAATAAGGAGTTACAACATGACCTGCTTTATCAATCTGTTGCCACTCTTTTGCGTCGTTAATGAAATGAAACGATGAGCGGGGATAATCCTTATACCACAATTCGTTTAAACCAATCAATGCACCCGCATATCCGACAGTGATTGATGTTACCAAACCTGTGAAACGCTTAGAATGAAATTCTTCAGCCGGAACAAGCCACTGAGGATGGTCTTTTAAGGTTGTTTCTGGTGCCTTTTGCGCATTGCCTTCAAAGTAGATCAGACAGAAAACCGCTGTTAGATAGCTTCTTAACTTGCTTAATTCAAAGAAATGCTTCTGCATGATGACTGTTCTTGAAAATCAAAAATACGGTTTTTGTTTTTTATAAACCAATAGGTTGCAAGATCAGTAAAGCTCAGGCAGCAGGAAGCAGCAAAAACACTATTTTT
>JADYZK010000434.1 GCA_020853175.1 Bacteroidales bacterium | reverse complement strand
CTTGCCGGAATGTTGAGGTTTTCGATGCCTTTTATAGTCTCTTGTGGTGAAGGAGTTTTTCTGCACGACGCCAAAGCAAACACTGCTAAAGTAGCGATCAACAGTGTTTTAAAGATCTTTTTACTCATGACTCTTGTTTTGTTAGGTTACTTTATAACTTACAAAGCTTGTACCAATATGATAAAAGGCTGTATGTGAACATTATGAGGTTAATTCAAAATGAAATTTATTCCCGTTAATGGAATATGCTATCAATTGTGGACAACCGTTCAAATGCTTACGCAATATCGTCAAAAATACTGAGGAAAGCAAGCGAAAAGTTTTCGGGGGTCAAGCATCAAGCTTTTTAGAAAGCGATAGATCCTAAACAACTTTTTCCGTTTGTTGAAGATTTTATTGGATTCAAATTTGGTTAAGAATCATTCATCCAATCCAACTCCCACAAGCTTAAAACGTGGTGATGTGCCAGCTCCATTGCCGACTGCAAAGGGATATGGCCATATTGTTTTCTGAAATTTTCCAGTTCTATGATGCTTAACTTATCGTGCTGTACATGACTTAGTGCCTCATTGCTTTTGAACATTGCGCTTTGGCCTTGGAAATGGAAGGGGAGAAGGGCAGTAAACCGATAATTTTTTTGATGTGCTTCCATCCATTCTGCCAAGCTGACAAACAAATCATTTCCCGTGTGGCCTCCCAAACCGGCAACGATAAAATAATTATCGTCCCTTTTGAATAAACCATTAAAGATGGCACTGAGCGCATCCTGTTGCATGTCCTGATCTTTCAATGGATACAATGCAATGTGATGGTTTTTTTCTTCAGGTATTTCAGTATCAATAACCGTCATTTTGTGCGGCTGAGGTTGGCCTTGCAGCGTTAAAAAAACCTGAAAGGAAGCTGATCCAAGACCGATCAGGTGGTTGATTTTTGTCGGTGAATCGTCCCTCCCGAGTGCAAAAACGGCGGGCAGCATCAAAGCTGCCGACGTCAAGGTTAGGCCTTTTAGAAAATCACGTCTGTAAATAGTGCTCATACGCCAGTTGATGTTTGTTTTTTATGCTTTCAATCAGGCTTTGGGGTTTGAGTACCCGCAGGTCGGGGCCGTATTTCATCAATTCCATTTCAAAATCGTAGGTGATCCTGAGCTGAAGCCGGATACGCAATTCGGTTTCATTTTCAAATACAATTTCCTGACTGGGATGCAAGGGCAAGGTTTTGATGTAATTTCCCTGTGGAAAAGAAAAAGCCAATTCAATTTCCTGCGGTTCAATGGTTTCAAATGCGATGATGCCAAAGCTGTGACGAAAAAACGCTTCAGGGTCAAAACCCACAGGCATTTCAAAGTGTGTGTCTGTTAATTGCAGGTTTCTCATTCTGTCTAAACCAAAAGTCTTGATGGTTTGCTGGCCAACTTCTCTGCCGATCAGGTACCATCTGCCTTGGTTTTCTTTGATGGCAAAAGGAGCAACCAGCCGAGCGGTGGAATGGGTATCCCAAAATTTCTTATGGTTAAAGCTGACTTGCAACTTTTTACGGATGGCTTGAATGAACGCGGCAATATGTTCGGTTCCAAGGGCTGTCTTTTTTTCGAGCAAAAGGATTTTTTCGAGCTTTTGCGCTGTATGGATGGAATTGTACACCTCAAACGCCTCCATCATCCGCTGAAAATGAATGTTGAGCCGATCATCTTCAAGGATATAATATCCTTTTTCTTGTCGTGAATAAAGGACTTCAATCCCGAAAAGGTTTTTCAACTCTCTTAAATCCCTTTGAAAGGTCCTGATCGAAAAATTCAATTCGAGCAGATCGTCATCGAGTTGCAACTGAAATACTTGCGATTGTAAATAACTGCTCAATTCATCGAAGCTTGTATAGGGTGTTGTTTTTAACTTCCTGTAGATGAGCCAATATCGTGATATAAAAGCGCGTTTAGACATGGTTTTTTGATTGAGGGTTGTTGACAAAATTAATCTTTAAATTGTGCTCCGACTAAATAGTTTCGGCAGAAAAATCATCGTAATAGGTAATCTCTCTTCGAAATTCCAGCCACGGCTGCTCGTTGTGGTCAAGCAATAAATGGCTGGTCCAATGCCCTTTTTCATTGAAAACAAAGCTAACAGGATAAAAATATTTGCCGGTGATACTTGACTTCACCATCCGTTTCGGCTCATTTAGCGTAAGATATGGCGCAAGCATTCGGTTGTGCAGCAGCGAGGCAGGTGCACGTTGCTGTTTGAAATCGTAACTTCCATCATGCAAAACCGGATTGTAAGCATTGTTCCGATGAATCCAAATTCTATTGAAGTTAGCATATTTAATTTTAACCTTTCTACCTCTGTAACGATAAGTTGTAGTGCAATAATTGCCAAATTGATCGAAAGGTGGCGCAGCAAAACCCCCATAATGAACAATGGATTGGGTGCAAATAAGCCTGTTTTTTGTGTCATAAGCATATTTTGAACCCCCAACGATCTTGGATTTATTGCCATTCAGAATGAACACAAATCTGAGACG
>JADYZK010000433.1 GCA_020853175.1 Bacteroidales bacterium | reverse complement strand
CAGCCCGAACCATCGTTGAGTAATGAGCAAGAAACCGAGTTGTTCATTGATTTTAGCATTCGAATGAAGGCCAAAGGCATCAAAGAAGACACTGAAGCATTTTTCACCCAGCAAATGACCGACCCTTGGATAAATGCCGTTCGAGCAAAATTTGGATATGTGATCACCTGTCACCGTGCACAAGGTGGAGAGTGGGATGATGTGTTCATTGATGTTGAGGCCAGCCTCCTATTTATAAAATCTGAATTTTACCTCCGGTGGGCATACACCGCTGTTTCTCGCTCCGCTAAAAGACTCCATTTCTTGAAAAAATCATTTATCAAAGACTATTAAACCTCTTGTTATGGAACTCGTTCTCAACACTTTCGGCACGCAGTTGGTCAAAGAAAACGGACAACTGTTGGTCATTCATCCCGACGGAAAACAAATTATTCCTGTTGATAAAATCAAATCTATCCTTATCAGCAAAGGGGCAACAATAAGCTCTGATGCTGCCCTACTCGCTATCGAAAACGAAATTGAAATCATGTTTGTTGATGGCATGGGCAAACCACAAGGCAGGGTTTGGAGTATCAAATATGGCTCAATTAGTTCCATTCGTAGGAAGCAATTGGATTTCACATTCTCGAAAGAAGCCATTTTCTGGATCAAAGAAATTCTTCAACATAAACTCGACAACCAAATAGCACTTTTGTTTTCGATTGCACCCATGGGCTGGGAGCACCAAAACCAATTGGACAAAGCCATTTCCAAAATAAATGATTACAAAACAAAAATTAAAGCCGCGCAGGGAGAAACAATCAGCGAGATAGCGCCCAGCCTGAGAGGTTGGGAAGGAGCTGCCTCGCGCAATTATTTTGAAATCATTAACCTCTTGCTCCCCAACGAGTTTAAATTTGAAGGCAGGTCGCAACATCCTGCAAATGATATGTTCAATTGTTTGATGAATTACGGTTACGGCATATTGTACGGAAAAACAGAAGGTGAATTGATAAAAGCCGGCCTCGATCCTTATGTGGGGGTGATGCACCGTGAAGATTACAATCGTCCGGTTTTAGTGTTTGACGTTATTGAACGCTACAGGGTTTGGATTGATTTTGTGGTGGTGAAATTGCTGATGCAAAAGGTTTTTAACAACGATTGTTTCAGCATTAAAGAGGATGGAAGTTATTGGCTTGAAGGCCTTGGCAAGCGAATCTTAATACAATCGGTAAACGATTATTTCGACGAAGTGATTACATTACAAGGTGTAAACCGAAGCCGCCAAAACCACATCAGTTTATTTGCACAGAAATTAGCCACCTTCATCTCTAACCTAAAATTCGCCCACCAATGATGAGCATTGGATACCATATCAGACAGGCAAACGATCCTTTGCATAACATTTCCGTTGAAAACCTTGCACATAGGATTAAAAAACCGGATCAAAAATTTATTGATTACATCCATCAATTGCGGACTGTAGGCGCCCTAGATCAAAAAGCTTACCGCGAAATGAAAACGCGTTTGCCTTACGTTGTTGCCGCCACTTTTCAACCCTCTTACCGAAAGATTGAGCACTTTGCCAAAACTTCATTTTTTATCATTGACCTTGATCATTTGGCTGATAAAGAAGTTGATAGTAAATTGTTGTTTGCAAAAATATGCGATGACCCTCGCACTGCATTGTGCTTTGCATCGCCCTCGGGTGACGGCCTTAAAGTATTTCTAAAACTCGAAGAGCCAGTTTATGATGCCGGAAAATACAGTATTTTTTATAAACTGTTTGTGGGTCAATATGCGAATGAGTTTGCTGTTCAGCAAGTGGTTGACAAAGTGACTTCGGATGTTTCAAGGGCTTGTTTTGTAAGCTACGATCCGGAAGTGTACTACAATGCCAATGCAGTTGGAATTTCAACCAGCAAATTCATTGACTTTGATAATCACTTGCAAATGAATGAATTGCTTAGCGACCTTCAGCAGGAAACGAACACCGTTAACCCGGTTCCACCGGCTGAAAACATAAAACAGGATTTGCCTTCGGATATCCTACAACAAATTAGAGAAAGACTTAATCCGATATTGAAAGAAAAACGCGAAAAGAAAATTTTCGTGCCCACTGAGTTAGAGGCCATTCTTCCGGAAATAACAGCCCACTTGTTGTTGTATGATATGGAAATCGAATCGGTGAAAAACATTCACTTTGGAAAACAAATCAAAGTAAAAATGCAGCATTGGTGGGGTGAGGTGAATATATTCTATGGCAAAAAAGGGTATTCTGTTGTAAAAAGCACCAAATCGGGCAGTAGTGAAAAATTAACGGATATTGCTTCAGAGGTCATCAGCAATTTGATTATACAATAATGGATAAGAAGAAAAAATCGGAACTGAGTTTCGTTGAACGAATGCTTTTGATGAAACGCGCGGGGTTCTCGCACACGGGAGCAAGTTTTTCAAACAAAAACAGTGATGATTTTATTCTGGAACCCCTTGAACAAAGGATAAAAAGTATTTTACAAATCAATGATCGTAACCACCTAAATGCCAACGAGATGCTTTTTTTTATCATGTATGATATCGAAAACAACAAAGTACGCACACAGATAGCAAAATACCTGATTAAAAAAGGCTGCTTGCGGGTGCAGAAATCTATTTTTTTTGCCGAAGCTGAACGAAAAGTATTCAACGATATCCATTCTGATTTGAAAGCGATACAAGAATTATATGACAATATGGACAGTATTTTTTTTGTACCCGTTTCGAGTGATCAATTACGGGCCATGAAAATAGTTGGGCAAAGCATTGATTTTGAATTAATAGCAGGCAATAAGAATACATTATTTTTTTAAAAATGTGTTATGAAAGATGATCAATGGAATGAGGAGATGGAAAGGAAACTTGATGCACTAAGTGCATCGGTGATTCACTTGCGCTGGCAAAAAGAATATGACAAAGCCTTACGGTTGTATAAAACAGAGATCTTTCCCGCATTTAACAAACACTTACTCCCCTGCAACTTAGTTTCGGCAATAGCCGACTGTTTGCGTGAAACCCATCAAACTGCGGCAGCCATCGAGTTCGTAACTGTTTACCTCGGCCTTAGAGGGTTTTATACTAATCTTGATAAAAAATTCCTCATCAATCTCACCTGGTTATACTGCCATGCGCTCAAGCCGGAAGCGAAATTTAAATATGGCAGTACTCATCCTCAGCATTTAGAGATGATTGCGAGTTTGGTGATTAAAATGTCGGAACTCAATGAAGGAAAATTGCAAAACCTTTTGTTTTTTCGATACATTGATTGGCTTACCGCTCAAAATGAACCACATTGGCAGGAAGTTGTCGAAATGACCAATAGAATAGGTGCTGCTCAATTCAGCGAGGAGGCAGAGGTGATTACAATTGAAGGAAAAAGTAAGGCCATAGAGTTGGCCGGTCCAAAAGAAAAATGGTTCATGTTTCGCATTAAGGCTTTTTATACGTTAAATCAATATGATGATTGTATTGTAGCCTGCAAAGAAGCATTTGATGCAGATATGAATCGGTTTCATTATGGCAATCAAATCTGGATCAGTCGTTACTTGGCGCGATGCTATATGCAAACAGGACGTATAAAAGAAGCCATTCATGGATTTGAAAGAATCTTGAAACGTAAAAATGATTGGTTTTTACAAAAAGAGTTGGCTGATTTATATTTGCAGGACAACCAAACGGAACGTGCAATAGAACTCACCACAGATGCATGCATGAATGGCGGCCATACCCATTATAAAGTTGGTTTATACGAGCTTTTGGGCAACATTCATGATAAAAACAATCAACCCAAGGAGGCAAATGATTGGAGATGTTTGGCCATTGCCGTGCGACTGGAGCAAAACTGTAAGATACCCACATCTTTAAGAGCCGTTGACTACAAACCATCGGCAGGAATGACAGCCCAAAACCATTACAATCAATTGATCAAATCTTTAAAAGGAAACTTATCTGAGAAAGCAAAGTTTCCAAAACAAAATCCTTTGCATGAAACAGGTGTCATAACCAGAATACTTCATCCGGAAGAAAACGGAGATGGTTTCATCACTACTTCCGACGAGCGATCGGTTTATTTTAGATTCAGCCAAACAAAAATAAACGCAGCCGAAATCGTTGTAGGCTTAGAGGTTAGTTTTAAGGCCATTGAAAACGAACACAAGGGTAAAAAACTGTGGCGGGCATTAAGTGTTTACAAAGTTTAAGGCATAGAAGAAAAAATGTATCTTAGCAAAATATGAACCTATAAAAAAGTAACTTTGCAACCCTTTAAAAAAGACGCTAAACGCATGAAAAAGCGTTCATTTATTCAAAAATCGTTCTTTAACATATTGTTTAACAGCAATTTAAAAATAATGCCTCAGAAACCAACTTCCAGTAAAACAAGGATTAAGACTTT
>JADYZK010000432.1 GCA_020853175.1 Bacteroidales bacterium | reverse complement strand
GGCATCCAACTGCGTCTTGTTTTTAATGTGTCAAAATCCGACAGTGGATTTAGTGCTACAATGGACAGCCCTGACCAAGGCGCAAATGGCATTCCCGTGACCACTACAACTTTTGAAAACCCGGAAATTAAATTCGTTGTAGCAATGGCTGGAATTGAATACAAGGGAGCAATCAAGGACAATGAAATTGTGGGAATTTTTAAACAAGGAGGTATGGAACTACCTTTGAATTTATCAAGAAAAACCATCGAAAAAGAAGAGGTGCTAAGGCCACAGGAACCCAAAAAACCCTATCCTTATTATACCGAAGAGGTCACTTTTCAAAATGCAAAAGCCGGCATTTCATTGGCAGGCACATTGTCACTTCCTGAAAAAGAAGGCCGTTTTCCGGTTGTTATCCTCATTTCAGGAAGCGGACCACAAAACAGGGATGAGGAATTACTGGGACATAAGCCCTTTCTGGTGCTTTCCGATTATCTGACGCGAAACGGAATTGGTGTTTTAAGATATGATGACAGAGGTGTGGGTGCGTCAACAGGAGATTTTGAAACGGCTACATCTGCCCATTTTGCGTCTGATGTGGAGAGTGCACTAGCTTATTTGAAAACCAGAAAAGAAGTGAACAGCAAAAAGATCGGTTTGATCGGCCACAGCGAAGGCGGTTTAATCGCACCTATGGTGGTAGCCGGCAAAACCAAAGATGTTGCTTTTATTGTTTTGTTGGCAGGCCCGGGAATTCAGGGCGACCAAATCCTCTTGCTGCAACAAAAGTTAATAGGAAAAGCATCAGGCGTAAGCGATGAAGATTTGCAAAAAAACGAAGCCATCAACAGAAAAGCCTTCGACATCGTTAACCAATCCACTAACCTTGTGCAACTTAAAGCGGATTTAACAAACTACCTTCATCAATCTTTGATAGATCATCCAAACTCTGAAAAACCGGAAGGAATGAGTGCTGATGATTTTGTTGCTTTACAAGTCGAACAAATGGCAACGCCTTGGATGCAATATTTTATCAAATACAATCCTGCACCCGCATTGGAAAAAGTGCAATGTCCGGTTTTGGCCCTCATTGGCGAAAAAGATTTACAGGTGCCTCCAAAAGAAAATCTGAAGGCAATAAAAGAGGCGTTGGCAAAAGGTGGAAACACTAAAGTCACTGTAAAAGAATTGCCCAACCTGAATCATTTATTTCAAGAATGTGAAACAGGTTCGCCTTTTGAATATGCATCTATTGAGCAAACAATTTCACCTACGGCACTTTCAGAAATAATGAACTGGATTCAAACACAAACAAAACGGTAAAAAAAAACTCCGGTTTCAGGCCGGAGTTTTTTTTTCCATTGAGGCTGGTTATTCATCAGCCATGTCATGCGTAAGGTTTTTGTCTCTGATGCCCACAATTTCTTCGAGCATATCTGTGGTTACCGATTTTGGTCTTTCAAGGGGATACAGCAATGCGCGATCCCAAATCAGGTTCGCCAAAACCCCAATAGATCTTCCAATTCCAAACAAAACGGTATAGAAATCATATTCTGTAACCCCGTAATGCCACTGAATGACGCCAGACTGCGCATCCACGTTGGGCCATGGGTTTTTGGCTTTGCCATGCTCTTGCAAAATAGGTGGAACCACCTTATAAAGAATGTTCACATATTTAAAGATGGGATCATCAGACAAATGTTTTAGGCTGAACTCGCGTTGAATGGTATATCGGGGGTCGGTTTTGCGCAAAACGGCGTGACCAAAACCGGGGATAACTTGTCCGCTGTGCAGGGTGTCCCAAACAAACTGGCGCATCTCGTCCTCGGTTGGAGTTTCTCCGCCCATTTTGTCCATCAAATCTTGCAACCAACGCAACACTTCTTGGTTGGCCAAGCCGTGCAAAGGTCCGGCAAGGCCGTTAATCATAGCGGAGGTTGAGAGGTAAGCATCCGATAATGAGCTGCCTACAAGGTGAGCCGTGTGGGCACTCACGTTACCGCTTTCATGATCGGCATGAATGATAAAGTGCATGCGTGCAACATCGTCATAAGGCTTGGCTTTGCCCATCATGTGGGCGAAGTTGGCACCAAAATCCAAATCGGGATTGCCGACAATGCGTTTGCCGTCGCGGTATAATTTGGCATAAATATAGGCAGCAATTTCTGGAAGCTTGGCCAAAAGATTCAATGAATCTTCATACATCGGATCCCAATAATCCAATTTATTGATGCCGGCTTTGTATTTTTTGGCAAAGAATGACTCGCGTGCCATAGCCAAAATGGCTGATGAAAACATGGCCATTGGATTGCTGCAGCAAGGCCAGGCGTCAATAATTTCATACACATAACGCGGCAAAATTCTTCTTTTAGAAAATTCATCCACAAGATCATGCACTTGCGATTCCGTTGGAATGTCGCCGGTGAGCAAAAGGTGCATTAGTCCTTCAACATAAGGCATCTCAGCGCTTTTTCCTTTGGGAAGAAGCTCGAAAACTTCGGGAAGGGTATAGCCGCGGTAACGGATACCTTCTTTAGGATCAAGGTAAGAGATGTCGGTAATCAAACTCTTGACTCCCCTCATTCCTCCAATAATTTGATTTACAGTTACTTTGTCCACAACAACATCGCCATATTCCTCTAGCAATGTTTTTGTTCTTGGCCTCCAATCGTGGATTTTGTCTTTAAGGATACTTTTTAAGTTTGACATATAGGGTCAATGTTTTTTAAGATTATGATTGTAAACGATTCTTTAATTCTTGATTGATGGCTTCGAGAAACGCCTCAGTATAAAGGTAATGCTCTTCTTTTAAGTTGTTTCCGTGCACGAGCATAGCCAAGTCTTTGGTCATTTTTCCGGCTGCAACGGTAGCCACACAAACCTCTTCGAGGGTTTGAGCGAAATGGATAAGTGCCTCATTTTGATCGAGTTTTCCGCGATGGGCGAGGCCTCTTGTCCAGGCAAAGATGCTGGCAATAGGATTGGTAGATGTTGGATTGCCTTTTTGATGTTCGCGGAAGTGGCGTGTAACGGTACCGTGAGCCGCTTCAGCTTCAACAGTTTTGCCGTCGGGCGTAATCAAAACGGAGGTCATCAAGCCGAGGGATCCAAAACCTTGGGCCAGGGTGTCGGATTGCACATCACCGTCGTAATTTTTACATGCCCAAACAAATTTGCCGCTCCATTTTAAGGCAGCAGCTACCATATCGTCAATCAAACGATGTTCGTAAACAATTCCTTTTGCCTTGAATTGTTCTGCATAATGATGCTGATAAACCTCCTCAAAAATATCTTTGAAGCGTCCATCATACTTCTTAAGAATGGTGTTTTTTGTTGAAAGATACAGCGGCCAACCTTTTTGAAGCGCCATATTAAAACAGGAGTGAGCAAAACCTGTAATGGATGGATCGGTGTTGTACATGGCCAACGCAACGCCATCATCCTGAAAGTTATAGACTTCGAAATGTTGAACTTTGCCGCCATCTTCAGGCGTAAAAGTGATGGTGAGCTTTCCTTTGCCTTTGGTCACAAAGTCGGTGGCACGGTATTGGTCGCCAAAGGCATGACGGCCAATGACGATGGGATATTTCCAACCGGGAACCAAACGTGGTATGTTGTTGATAATGATCGGTTCACGAAAAACTGTGCCGTCTAAAATGTTTCGAATGGTTCCATTAGGAGATCTGTACATCTCTTTCAGACCAAATTCTATTACCCTGTTTTCATCGGGTGTGATGGTGGCACATTTAATGCCTACATTGTATTTCAAAATGGCATGGGCCGCATCAACGGTAACTTTGTCGGACGTTGCATCGCGGTTCTCCATCCCCAAATCGTAATATTTAATATCGAGATCGAGGTAGGGTAGGATGAGCCTTTCTTTGATAAATTTCCAGATGACACGCGTCATTTCATCACCATCAAGCTCCACAACAGGATTGGCAACTTTAATTTTCGTCATGTTTTATTCAGTTTAAATGTTTAAAATTATATACGTTGATGCTTGCATAAAAGATTGGCTAAAAATACAAAAATCTTTCATTCCATTTTTGCAATCGTTTCCGATACGTTATTTTTAATTTTGTCTAAATAAGACGGTGGTTTGCGGTGAATTTAGTTAACATCAAAAACTTGTTTTTTGTTTATCGCATATTTTCATGATTTGAAGTAAAACATTAAAAATGAGGGATATATAATTTATTTATTAACAAAAACAACGTTTTGTCGTCGCTTGTGCCTGTGTTATCGTCAAAGTTTTACGGCTTTTTATCTGCTCATTTGAGAACTAAATCTGAGGTTCTTGTCAGCCAAGTTTGCGAAAAAGCTATTGTTTTCAGTGTTCATTCTGGCAGGTTGATAGTCGCAAACGATCGTCTTCCAATGTTGAATTCTTCATCTGAAAGAACTCTTACATGATCGAACAACATGAATTCGGATCAACTAATTCTTAACATTTGGCTTGCAGCTGAAAAAAAAACCTTTTATTTGAGCTTAAATTGTAACCATTCATACAATTGTGCGTCATTCAATTGATTAAAAAGTAACAACATGGAAAATACTTATGAACCCTGGCGCAGGAGCCGAAACAAAGTAATAGCAGGTGTTTGCGGTGGAATAGCTGAGCGGCTGCGTATTGATCCCGTGGTGGTAAGATTGATTTTTTTGCTGCTTCTTGTTTTTGCCGGTGGCGGCTTTCTGGCTTACATTATTCTATGGATTGTGCTTCCCGAGGCTCCCTATGCCATGCCGACTGATGACAGCCACACAACGGCAAATTACACACAAGATGCTTCAAATGAAGGATCTGAAAAAGAACCTTTACCACAAATGCCTATTGATGAAACTTCCAAAAAGCGCACTCAGTTGGTCTTAGGGTTGGTTTTAATTGGCTTAGGTGTATTGTTTTTAGTGGCAGCTTTTATCCCGCGCTTCAACATGTTTGACTTGTGGCCGGTTGCATTGATCGTGTTTGGGGTTTTTATTTTGAAGTCTGGTAAACAATTTTAAATTGAATCAAATGAAACATTCAAATATTTTTTGGGGAACCTTGCTTGTTGGAGTAGGTCTTCTGTTGTTGTTGGATCGCTTGGATTTCATGCACTTTGACTGGTGGGCTTTCGGTAAATTATGGCCTTTTTTAATCATTCTTTGGGGGGTTTCAATTTTGCCGGTTCGCGGCAGCATCAAGTTGCCATTGGCACTTGCTGTGGTAGTTGGAAGCATTTTCCTCTATTCCAACTATGCTGACAACACCGATCACCGGAAAAGTTTCAGTTACCATTTTAACGACAGTGATGACGAAGAAACGGATGAAAATGAAAGCTACGTTCGCAGCGATCAAAATTTCAATGAGGGCTACTCTCCCGAAATCAAAAGAGCTGTTTTAGATATGGATTTCGGTGCAGGAACCTTCGTGCTGCAAGGTTCAACAGGTGAGCTGATCTATTGCGAAAATACAGGTTTTGGAAGTCAATTCGACTTTAAAGTTGAAACCATGGACAGTGTGGCTACCATTAAAGTGAAGCAACAATCGCCAGTGAAAGTGAAAAACAACAGTGGCAATAAATTCAATTTGATGCTCAATACCAATCCGTTATGGGATTTTAACATTGATGTTGGCGCTGCTGAGTTTGATTTTGACCTCAGCAACCACAAAGTGAATAAACTTGATATTGATGGCGGAGCAGCTTCCATTGAAGTGAAGATTGGTACCTTGCAAAAAGAAACAGATATTGAAATTGATGCCGGTGCCTCCTCTATCGAGATTCGCATTCCTGCCCAAGCAGGTTGCCGCATCACCGGTTCTACTGTGCTCTCGAGCCGAAATTTTGATGGTTTTGAAAAGTTAGATCGTGGTCATTACGAAACCTCTAACTTTAGCACGGCAGAGCAAAAAATCCGTATTCGCGTTGATGCGGCCGT
>JADYZK010000431.1 GCA_020853175.1 Bacteroidales bacterium | reverse complement strand
CTGGTCATAAGCAAGCGATCTGTTTTGTATCAGGTCTGCTTCCAAAGCAACAAACAGACTATGTAATCGCGTTTTGATGTTCTTATCTTCACCAAAAAGCTCTTCCACAATTTGAAAATGGAATGTTTTAAGATGCTCCATTGATGCTTCATAGACAAACGGCTTTTCCCTTGCCGATAAGAGGAGTTTTTCGAGGCCGTTGGTGGTTTTGCCCATAGCCGAAAGCACTATCATCAGATGTTGATTCTTTTGTTTCTCTATAATGGAAACCAAGTTTCGTACCGCCGCTGCATCTTTTACCGAAGCACCCCCAAATTTGAAAACTTTCAGCTTCATTGCGCTTCATTTTGAAATGAGAAACAAAAGTAATATATTTGCCCATAGCCTCCTTAAAATGATCGAGGGAGCAGCATCAATCAACCTTTTAAAACATTACAAATGAAGACCTTAGTTGAGTTTATTTGGGAACAACAAGAGAATTACGGGAACGCCACAGGTGAGTTCTCTCGCTTGATAAATGATATAGGTATTGCGGGAAAAATTGTAAACCGCGATGTGAACCGTGCAGGCCTTGCCGAAATTTTAGGTTATGAGGGCACCGTAAACGTTCAGGGCGAGAGCCAAAAAAAACTCGATGTCATTGCCAACAATGAATTTATAAAAGCATTGCGCAATGGCCGACAATGTGCAGCCATCATTTCCGAAGAAAATGAAGACGTGGTGATTTTCGATGGAAAAATTGGAGAACAAGCCAAATACATTGTGGCCCTCGACCCGCTCGACGGCTCCTCTAATATTGAGGTTAACGTGCCTATCGGTACCATTTTTGCCATTTATAAACGCAAAAAAATCGGAGCAATAGTTACTTTAGATGAAATTCTAAATGGCGAAATTGATTTGGTGTGCGGAGGTTATATCATTTACGGCTCTTCCACCATGATGGTTTATACCACAGGTCATGGGGTAAATGGTTTTACTTACGATCCAACCTGCGGCATTTTTATCCTCTCGCACGAAAACATGACCATTGGCGAAACCGGTGGCATCTACTCCATCAACGAAGCCAATTACATTTATTTCCCTGAAGGCGTAAAGCGCTATATCAAATATTGTCAGGAAGACGACCCATCCACCAACCGGCCTTATACAACTCGCTATATCGGCTCCCTCATTTCCGATTTTCATCGCAATATGTTGCGCGGTGGCATTTACATTTATCCGGGAACCAAAAAAAATCCGCTGGGCAAGCTACGTTTGATGTATGAGTGCATTCCTGTGGCTTTTTTGGCCGAACAAGCCGGAGGCAAAGCCTCTGACGGTTTCCGTAGAATTCTCGATATTCCTATCACCGAGATACACCAACGTACGCCATTGTACATTGGCTCAAAAATAATGGTTGAAAAAGTTGAAGCCTTGATGAAAGAACACAGCTCCGATTTTTATGAAGAATTCATGAAAAAAGAAGCATAAAAAAAGAGGCCATCACCGCAGCAACAGCCTCACACAAACAACACACAGATACTAAAAGTCTATTTAAAAAGATACCCTATTTTGATTCCGGCAGAAAAGGAAATCGGAAACTCAGAAGGGGCGATGGTATAGCCATACATATAACCTCCATCGTAATAATAATCATCATTTGAGCTGGTGAAACCGTAACCTATTCCTGCACTAAAATCAACAAGAAAAACATTGTCGAACACCCATTGTTTCCCGGCAACCAACTGAATGGTTCCCGAAATTACCGTTTGGCGGGTTCGCTGGGGTTCCATATAAATCCAGTTTCCCCATTGGTCTATATAGGATTGCTCATATCTCCAGTCGTAATGGTCTCTTCCTAACACGCCAAAGGCAAACTCTGGCTTGATATAACTGCCTTTTAAAATATGAGCATATTTCATTCCGCGCAGATAAAAATCGGGATCTTTAATGAGTTTATAGCCAAACTTCACAAATGCACCGCCGGCGTTTTCATCACTCATATCCGCACCAAGCCCAATAATACCGAGGGTTCCTTCTATACTTCGGCCGGGCTTCAAGCTCCGTTCGTAAGCAAAAGTGGTGTTGCCGGTCAGCGGCGACATAAAATCAATCTTTATGGCGTTTTTGCGATTGTCTTTGTAACTCTCAGGATTGGTCAATGCTTTGGTAAAAACCATTTCCATGCCATTTTCAAGCACTACTTTGTCAATTTCATCTTTGTCAATGCTGAAAAGCAAATCAGCAGGATGGGTAGGCAAAATATACTTGATCTCATCGAGGCCGATTTCTTTAATCTTACACTGAATCATTTCATTGTTTTTCTTTAGGATAATATCCTGCGCACTGAGCTGGAATGAAACAAAGGCAAAAAACACTACAAGAAAAAACTTAGTTACTTTCATCAGAAATTGGATTTGGGGTTAAGACGGACAAGTTTTAAAATTAGTTGCAACTACGCGCAAAATAAAGGCACTTGATGTTCGCTAAAAAAATAATAATGCTGCAACAAGTGGTTAAAAAGACTTAATTACATCCGTTTTATGTTGCTGTTACGTTTTTAAGTTGCTATTTTGTACCCGAAACAAAATAAGTAAGGTTAAGCCGTTGAAAATGAAAAAACCACTTTTTGTCTTTTTAGGAAGTTTATCGCTTGCGCTGGGCATTATTGGGATTGTTGTTCCTGGTCTTCCCACCACCTCTTTCGTACTTCTTGCGGCTTACCTTTATGCCCGCAGTTCCGAAAAACTGTACAGCAAATTACTGAACCACAAGTTTTTAGGAGGTTACATCAGAGATTTTCAAAAAGGTGTTAGCATCCGAACCAAAATAAAGGCCATCAGCATGATGTGGGTGATGATAACGATTTCGGGTGTTTTCTTTATCGAAAACCTCTATGTCCGCATTGTTTTGTTTGTGGTTGGCCTCATTGGAACCATCGTCATGTCGAGACTACGTGGCCCGAAAGACGAAGCATCTGCTACCGAAAATTAAAGCACTATTTCTGAGCCAGCAGTCTCCCTAAACTTACTTTTGTGGTGGGCGTTGGGATGAAGCTTCCCTTTTCGCAATTGTTTTTGCTCCTCAACTGGCAAAGCAACAGTGTTTTTACAGTCCTCGCTGCAACAGTTATTAAAGGCCTCAGCACACTTTTCGCATTGAATAAACAAAACATGACAAGCTTCGTTTGCACAATTCACATGCGTATCACTAACTGAGCCACATTGGTGACAATGTGCTATGACATCGGGAGTTACGCGCTCGCCCATGCGGTCGTCGAACACAAAGTTTTTTCCGATAAACATCGGTTGTAGGCCTTCGTTGCGCACTTGATGAACGTAATTGATCACTCCGCCTTTGAGCTGAAATACATTTTTGAATCCTTTATGCTTCAGATAAGCCGAAAATTTCTCACATCTGATGCCGCCCGTGCAATACAGCATTACATTCTCAGGTTTTTGATTTTCGAGCATCTCAACAATGATGGGGATGGACGCTTTATAAGTATCCACGTCGGGCAAAACCGCCGCTCTGAAATGTCCCACCTCATGCTCGTAATGGTTGCGAAGATCTACCACCACGGTATTGGGTTCGTTCAATTTTTTGTGATAAGAAAGGGCATCGAGATGCTCCCCCACATTAAAAATATCAAACTCACTGTTGTTCAAGCCATCAGAAAGCACCTTGTGCTTGACAAGAATTTTTAATTTGTAGAATGACAACCCGTCATCCTCCACTGCTCGGTTGAGCAAAATCCCCGAAAGCAGCAAATGTTCATTGATGTAATTTGTAAAATCATCTAAACGAGGTTCGGGAACACTAATTTGCGCATTAATACCTTCAGGTGCTACATAAATTCGTCCAAAAACATTCAAACTGCTGAAAGCAACATACAACTCATCGCGCATCTGCTGAGGATCATCCACCAAAACAAATTTATAAAACGACAAGGTTTGGCGTTTGAAATTCTCCTCGTGAAGTTGCTTTTTCAGCACTTCCTTGTTGACTTTATTATGCAGAATCATTCTAAATAGTAATTTCGGCAAAAATAAAAAAATGCCCCGAAGGAGCATTTTTTATTTTTCTTGTACGAAAATTGAGGTCGAAAGTAGGCTTGGCCTATTTCAAAAATTCCAAAACAGAAGAAGTTACATACTTCAGTGTTTCGTCATCAAACTCAGTGTGAATGGGTAGCGAAATGACCGTTTTGCAGAGCTGTTCGGTTACGGGAAAATCGCCTTTTTTATATCGTGGATCGAGATAGGCTTTTTGCAAATGTAGCGGAACAGGATAATAAATGGCACTTGCAATTCCTTTTGATTGGAGGTGTGCCATCAATTTTTCGCGGTTTACGCAATGCGTTACTAAAGTATATTGGTGAAAAACGTGGGTTGTAAAGTTAGCAGTAACAGGCGTTTTCAATTTATCGCAGGCGGCAAAAGCGTTGTTATAATAGTTGGCAGCATAGCGGCGGGCTTCGGCATAATCATCGAGGCGTTTGAGTTTGATGTTGAGCACAGCGGCTTGGATGCTGTCTAATCTTGAGTTTACACCAACATAATCGTGATAATATCTCACCTTCATGCCGTGGTTTACAACAATTCTAATTTGCTCAGCCATAGCATCATCATTGGTAAAAATGGCACCGCCATCGCCATAACATCCAAGGTTTTTTGATGGGAAGAACGAAGTACAACCAATATGACCAATCGTTCCGGCTTTACGCACCGAGCCGTCCTTTGAATGAAAATCGGCTCCAATGGCTTGGGCGTTGTCTTCGATAACATACAATTGATGCCGGTGTGCGATTTCCATAATACGGTCCATATCGGAGCATTGACCAAACAAATGCACAGGCACAATGGCTTTGGTGCGCGAAGTAATGGCTTTTTCAATGGCATCAGGATCAATATTAAAAGTATCAGGATCAACGTCCACCAGCACGGGAGTGAGTTGCAGCAGAGCGATGACTTCGGCGGTAGCAATAAAAGTGAAAGAAGTTGTTATTACTTCATCGCCGGGCTGAAGATTGAGCGCCATCATGGCTACCTGCAGAGCATCGGTACCGTTGGCACAAGGAATCACGTGTTTCACGCCAAGGTATTTTTCAAGACTTTGCTGAAACTGTTTCACGGCGGGGCCGTTGATGAAGCTGGTGTTGGTTAAAATTTCGGCGATGGCACTGTCCACCTCAGGTTTAATTTTTTGGTACTGACCGGCAAGGTCAACCATGGGAACGTTTTTCATGTAGAATCGGGTTGAAATTATGGCCGCAAAAGTATTGATAATTATTTAACAATAGCTCGGGGTTCATTGTTTTGATGCCGATAAACCTCTTCACTTGAGCAAAAAAGTCCCATTGACAAAAGTTCGGAAGGAAGTTGTCTCTGCTCTCATTTTACAAAAAACCAATCGGGTAAGGTATCCGTATGAATATCAAAAACAACATCTCCCCAAAAATACATCATCAAAGTAACAATAACCGCAGCTATAATATTGATTAGCAATCCGGTGCGGGCCATTTGTCCCACCGCGATGCGACCGGTACCAAAGATGATGGCGTTGGGAGGCGTGGCAACAGGCAACATAAAAGCCATAGAAGCCGACATGGTGGCCGGTATCATCAGCAAAAGCGGATGTATTCCGGCGGAGATTGCCAGACCGGCCATCACGGGTAAAATCATTTCAGTGGTGGCAGTGTTGGAGGTGAGTTCGGTTAAAAACGTCATCACAATCGCAATAATCAAGATGATAATGATGGGGTGAAATGATGCTACTCCCGACAATTGATTTCCAAACCAGAGTGAAAGTCCCGACTCCTTAAAACCCGTTGCCAAGGCAAAACCTCCACCAAAAAGAAGTAAAATATGCCACGGCAGTCGTTCGGCTGTTTCCCAATCGAG
>JADYZK010000430.1 GCA_020853175.1 Bacteroidales bacterium | reverse complement strand
TTCGCCTAGCGAAAAAGCAGAAATGACCAACCAACTGCTGTTTGGTGAACAATGTGAGATTTTGGAAGAGCAAAACAACTGGTTATTGATCCGCTCCCTCTTTGATGCTTACGAAGGATGGATATCGGGTAGCTTCGCCTCCGAATTTTTGAAGTTTTCTGAAAACAAACCGGAACAGCCTCAAATTGTTGTCGCCTCCCCTACTGCTCAACTTATAAGTGCCAGCAATCCAATGCTAATCAGTTTTGGCAGTTGGCTCGGTACGTCTGACAAAATTGCAGGCGGAGAACAAATCCTTTTTCATCCTGAGCAACCGGATAAAGATGCACTGCTCAGCTATGCTAAAAAATTGTTGGGAGTACCTTATTTATGGGGCGGAAGAACCATTTTCGGCATGGATTGCAGTGGGTTTATTCAACTCATATATAAGGTCATAGGCATTTATTTGCCACGTGATGCTTCGCAGCAAGCCCTTGTAGGGAAAACCTTAAATTTTATTGAAGAAGCACAAGTTGGCGATCTTGCTTTCTTTGACAATGATGAAGGAAAAATAACGCATGTAGCCCTGTTTACTGACACCAAACATGTCATTCATGCTTCAGGATTTGTCAGGATTGACCCAATTGACCATCATGGAATTTACAATTTGAGCCAACAAAACTATAGTCATAAACTCCGAATCATCAAACGTATCTAATTGATTGAAAGATATATCAGTAAAATATTTGTGCTTTTATTCATTCCTGCAAAATAAATAAATCGCTTTAGTATCACTATTTGGCATTATTTATGATCTTTGCAAATGCAATTGAAACTATTCATTCATCAAAAAGATCCAATAAAAATGGTACTACCTACAGACCTTAAGCATGTTGCTACAGCAGCAGACCTAACAGAACTCATCAACAGCGAAGCCAACGTTATGGTTTGTTGTGGCCGCATGGGCCCGATGTGTATTCCGGTTTACGGCATCATGGAAGAACTCCAAGACGAATACACTCATGTTGCTTTTCGCGATATGATGTTTGATTCACCGGAAGCAGCAATAATCCGCAACCTTCCCGAGTGCAGAAGTTTTATGGGCCTTCCCTTTACCGTTTACTTCAAAGATGGCCAAGTGGCTGCCGCAACAAGCAGCATCCAAAATCGTCAACAGATTACGACCATCCTCGATAAAGCTTTCGGAAAAGCATAATTGAAAGCATTTTACGCACATTCAGCCGCAAACATTGCGGCTGAACGTGTGTTTCATGATCGGTCATTCATTTGCAAGTTCACATGTCATCTCCCCATCTTTTCGTGTTGAGGAGCAAATAAAAATTCAAAATGGAAGCAAAACATTACGACACTATAATAATAGGTGGAGGGCCTGCCGGACTTACAGCAGGCATTTATCTGGCTCGGGCCAAAGCCAAAGTGCTTATCCTCGATTCGGGAGTAGCAGGCGGGCAGTTGATTTTAACCCACGAAGTGGCCAACTACCCTGGTTTTGAAAGCATTTCGGGCTATGAGTTAAGCAACAATATGCGCAAACAAGCCAAAAAATTTGGTTGTGACATCATGTCGGGAATTGCCATCGAAACCATTGATTTTGAATCAGAAGTGAAATCGCTGACCCTGTCCAACGGCAAAAAATTTGAAGCTGAAACCATCATCTTATCCACAGGTGGTCGCTCGCGCAACTTAGGTGTTCGGGGCGAAGATACGTTTAAGGGACGCGGTATTTCGTATTGCGCCACCTGCGATGGTGATTTTTTTACCGATAAAGAAATTGCAGTAGTAGGTGGAGGAAACAGTGCTTTAGAAGAAGCTGTTTCGCTCACAAAATACGCTTCGAAGGTAACGCTTATCCATCAGTTTGATCATTTTCAAGCCTTCAAACATGCCCAAGATGAGTTGGCTCAAAACCCTAAAATTGAAGTTCGGCTCAGCACAAAAATCAATTCCTTCAATGGCGACGAACAACTTGAGTCCATCACCACCGAAAACCTCATTACTGCGGAGCAAGAAGAAATAAAGTTAGAAGGTGTTTTCATTTTCATTGGCTATGAGGCCAATACAGAATTCCTTCAAGGAAAGTGCATCCACCTCAACGAAAGAAAGGAGATTGTTACCGACAGCAATATGCAAACCAACATTGCAGGAGTCTTCGCTGCCGGCGATGCCATTGCAAAAAGATACCGTCAAATCACTTTGGCCACCTCCGAAGGCACCGTTGCCGCCTTGAACGCCATGGAATACTTGAATAAGAAAAGAGCAGCCATAGCTCAAGAGGCCTATTAAAACACATTCCATCAGCACTTTGTGGAAATATTATTTTGTAAAAAAAGGAAAGACGTTAATGTCTTTCCTTTTTTTAAGCCCGACGGATACTTATTTAGAATCCGTCTAACTTTCCACGTTTTTGCCCTCTCCCCAAAAAAAACAATAATTTTGCCACGTATTCTTCAGGGCAGGGTGTAATTCCCGATCGGCGGTTAAAGTCCGCGACTTCTGTTAGCAATAACAGGATTGAGCCGGTGAAATTCCGGAACCGACAGTTAAAGTCTGGATGGAAGAAGAATCAACCTGTTC
>JADYZK010000429.1 GCA_020853175.1 Bacteroidales bacterium | reverse complement strand
TGTACATCGAAAGTGGCTTTGACTTTTGACGTATAAACGCGATGGCTTCATGCCAATGTGTAAAGCTGACGACAGGTAAAAGGGGCCCAAAAATTTCCTCTTGCATCAAAGCAGAATCCAAGTCGGGACGAGCGATGATACTTAACGAAACAAAGCGCTCTTCTGCTACAACTTGGCCTCCGAAAACCAGTTGGCCTTGTTGAAGCAAATGTTGCATCCTCACAACGTTGGCTTCGTTTATCATTCGTGGATAATCGGGGTTTTGGATCGGATTTTTGCCCCACATGGCAACGGCGGCCTTTTCCATTTCTCGAATCAGCTCATCATGCACCGAGGCCTCTACCAATACGTAATCAGGAGCGATGCAGGTTTGTCCGGTATTGATGCTTTTACCCCAGATGATGCGTTTGGCAGCGAGGGCGATATTTACTGTTTTATCAACAACAACGGGGCTTTTGCCGCCAAGCTCAAGCACAACGGGAGTTAAATTTTCTGCCGCGGCTTTCATCACTAGTTTACCAATGCGCGGACTGCCGGTAAAAAAGATCATGTCAAAATGTTGCTCCAGTAAGACACGGCTTACCTGAGCATCGCCGTTTACCACTTTGATGTACCGTGCATCAAAAGCTTCATTGATAAGTTGTTCCAGCACTGTTGAAGTTGCTGGACTCATTTCAGAAGGCTTCAAAATGGCGCAGTTTCCGGCAGCTAATGCAGCTATCAAAGGAGCAACAACAAGCTGGAAAGGATAGTTCCAAGGGGCAATGATCAAACAAACGCCATGAGGCTCGGGAACAATGCGGCTTTTAGAAGGAAAAGAAGCCAAAGGATTTGAAACACACTTTGGCTTTGCCCATCGTTTGGTTTTTTTAACAAAATGCCCAATTTCTTCAAGCACAATGCCTATTTCAGTGGTATAAGCCTCGAAATCGGATTTACCCAAATCAGTGAATAGTGCTTGGGTAATCCTTTTTTCATTTTCGAGAATGAGCTTTTTGAGCTTTTTGAGCTGGCTTATCCTAAATGTAATAGCTTGTGTTTGTCCGGAAGCGTAATATTCTTTCTGTTGGATAACTAAGTCCGAAATATTTCCGTTTGGCATCTTTTTGTTTTGCTGTTTGTAGTTGCAATCATTTGCTATGGCAACAGATTTTTCATTTTATAGTGCAAAATCAGATCGAATATTTTTGTATTTTCTCTTGCAGAAGGCAGATATTCAAAAAGCTCATCCACGGCTTCAACATCCAGCTCGAGGGCTGATTCCAAAAAATATAATGCTTGAATGAGGCCCTTATTCAAAATCAAGAGAGCCACAAGACGGTAAAAAAGGCTGGCATTTTTAGGTTGGTGTATCAATCCGGTTTTGATAATTTGAATGGCTTTTTCTTTGTTGTCCATCAAAAAATACATATTGGAATATTCCAACCATAAATCTTGATCAAAAGGATCGAGTTCTTCAATGCGCATAAAATGTGCTTTGGCCTTCTCAAATTTTTCTAATTTTATGTAGTAATCAGCGGCAATCAAGTGAAATTCGGTGTTCAGGCTGTCAATTTCGAGTGCTTTTTCAATACAGGTTATCGCTTGTTTCACTTTGCCCATTTCGTAATAAACTACACTTTGTCCGGCCCAAGCATCGGGTAAAAACTCATCCATTTCCAATGCCTTGTTATAGTATTGGAGTGCCTCATCGTATTCTTGAAGTTTTTCATGACATTCACCCAAGTAGCACAAGGTAAGCGCGTCGGCACTTTCTATGGTTTCCGATTCATGGTAAAGTTCTATGGCTTTGCGCAGATTACCCATCATCACGTATGTTTGTGCCATGTTGGTGTAGGCAGGCAAATAGGTTTCGTCAATGGCAATGGCAAACTCAAAGGCATCAACGGCTTTTTCATACAACTCCAAATGGTGGTAGGACAATCCTAAGTTAAACCACGAGGCAATACTTTCAGGATTTTTGTCAATGTACCCGGTGAAAAACTCCACCGACTCCTCCAATTTGGAGGCCATTTCGTAGCACATGCCAATCTCGAACAACAATTGTTCAGGAAAATCGCTGATTTCTAAAGCTTTAAAAAGATAATTGAGTGCCGAATCAAACGCACCCATATTTTCGTACTCGAAGGCTATGGTGGAATAAATATCTTCTATTTCATCCTCATCCACTATTACGAGTGCTTTTTCGTATTCTGCAACAGCTTTGTTAAAATCCAACATCATGCTGTAAACAGAGCCTTTGGTCAATAAAATATCCACATCAGAAGGTTCGGTTGTGGCAATCTCATCCAAAAGGCTCAAGGCATTGATAAATTTTCCATCGGCGGCCATTTGGCGAGCCGACATAATTTTTAAACGGTGGTTATAGGGGTGCATCTCCATAGAGATACGCAATGCCAGCCGTGCTTTTTCGTCGTTAAGGGTCATTTGAAAATACTCAATGAGCATCTCAAATTCCTCAGAATCAAAGTAGGTGTCGGAGTCGCTGCGGATCATCGCATCGAACCGCTCAGCCAATTCCTCAACCTTAAAATCATCTTCCCATTGAAAATCTTCGCTCATGTTGTGTCTTTCTTATCCTTTATAGCATTGCAAAAGTAATACTTTTACGCCAACGGGTATTTTTAGAATGTTTTTCATGTAAAGCCACTTATTTGAAAATATTTTCTAAATCCCTCAAAATGAAGAAGAAAGATTGTTATATCTTCGACAAGTCGCTTTTTATTTGTGAATTTTTAAAAGGTAAAGATAAGCTTCTCTTACATCTTGCATGGGTCAATCGTCTTCTTTTTATAAACTTTTTTAAAGCACTCTTTTGTTCATAACCGATGGACGATGCGTTTTCATTTCTGTTGTTAAAAAATAACAGGAAGAAAACTACTATTCCGAGTGGGTTGGCATTTGGTCAACCTACTTTTTTCTTTCAAATGATGCGTTATACTCTTTTAAGTTTGGATACATTTGCAGCTCTTAAAACAGATAGGATGACACTTATTAAATCTATTTCGGGCATCAGAGGAACCATTGGAGGAACTCCAGGCGATCATTTGACACCTCTTGATGTTGTTCAGTTTACGGCTGCTTTTGTTCTACTTATGAGAAAAGATAAGCCTAACAACCAAAGGATGAGAGTAGTGGTTGGACGTGATGCCCGCGTTTCGGGCGAAATGGTGAACCATTTGGTTTGCGGAACACTCATGTCGCTGGGCGCCGATGTTTTCGATGTAGGCCTTTCAACCACTCCAACGGTTGAGATTGCGGTGCCCGGACTTCATGCCGATGCAGGCATCATTCTCACTGCAAGTCACAACCCCGCACAATGGAATGCCTTGAAGCTGCTCAACGAGAAGGGAGAGTTTATTTCTGCTGCTCAAGGCAGCGAATTGCTCCAAATCGTTGAAAAGAAAGAGTTTGTTTTTAACGATGTGAGTGAGTTGGGAACCTACACCAAATCGCATGGATGGATTGATAAGCACATCCAAATGGTGATGGATCTTCCTTTGGTAGATGCCGAAGCCATACGTTGCGCCGGCTTTAAAGTGGCTGTTGATGCTGTAAATTCAACGGGTGGTATAGCCATTCCGGCCCTTCTGCGTGCCTTGGGCGTGGAGGTGGTGCACGAGCTGCATTGCACGCCCAACGGCCTTTTTCCGCACAACCCTGAGCCGCTGCCTGAACATTTAACTGAGCTTTCGGCATTGGTTCGGAAAACAAAAAGTGATCTTGGTTTCGTGGTGGATCCTGATGTGGATCGCCTGGCAATTGTTGACGAAAACGGGGATATGTTTGGCGAAGAATACACCCTTGTTGCAGTGGCCGATTATGTTTTAAGCCGACAAAAAGGAAACACTGTTTCAAACCTTTCCTCCACGCGGGCCTTGTCCGACATCGCCAACAAGCACGAAGTGCAATATTTTGCTTCTGCCGTGGGCGAAGTGAATGTGGTTGAAATGATGAAAGAAAAAAATGCCGTGATCGGAGGTGAGGGCAATGGCGGCGTCATTTATCCTGAACTGCATTATGGCCGCGATGCTTTAGTAGGTATCGCCCTGTTTTTAACCCACCTCACCGTTGAGGCCAAATCATGCTCCGATTTGCGAAAAAGCTATCCACATTACCATATCTCTAAGAATAAAATCAACCTCACCACCGAAACCGATGTTGATCAGCTCTTGCTTGAAATTGCTGAAGATTTCAAACACGAGCAAGTGAGCACCATTGATGGTGTCAAGATTGATTTTGCTGAAGGATGGGTGCATTTGCGCAAATCGAACACCGAACCCATCATTCGTGTGTATGCCGAAGGAAAAAGCCATGATGAAGCAAGCGCACTGGCTCATAAACTTTTGCACTGGATGGAGCAACGTAAAAACTGAAAATAAATTGAAAATGAAGCTCGTTGGCCTTTTGTTAAACAAAAAGATTTAAATTGCAGCCAAAATCATTTGCCTATGAAAAGGAAAGGCAAGAAAAAAAGCCGTTACAAGAAAGTTAAGTTCAAAGAGGTGAAGTTTAAACTGTCAGAAAAACAGTACCGCTCGCTCGTCAAATATTGTAAGTTACGTCATACCACTACCATTAAGTTGATTAAAAAAAGTATTGACAAATACATCAATAGCTTTGATGAACCGCCTGCAAAGGAATATTTTATCTCGCCTCGGCAATTGGATCTCTTTGCCGATGAAAGTAGTTTTGGCTCTGAAAAAATAGAAAGTAAAAAACCTTAATTTGTCTCGAAAAGTGTTCGGTTGAGAATGGAGCGACCCAGTGTAATTTCATCAGCGTACTCCAACGCATCACCAATCGCGATGCCTTTTGCAATCGAAGTAACTTTCAGCTTATCGTTTTGAATCATACGGAAAATATAATAACCGGTGGTATCGCCTTCAATGGTGGTGGGCAATGCCAGAACTACTTCTTTAATATCTTCAATTTGAAGTCGTTGCACTAAGCTGGCAATATGCAAATCGGAAGGCGAAATCCCCTCTACTGGACTGATGACCCCTCCCAAAACATGATACAAACCATTGAAACTCGAAGTGCGTTCAATGGCCATCACATCGCGCATATCTTCAACAACACATAAAATGTTTTCATCGCGCCGAGGATTTAAACAAATGCTACAGGTTTCGTGGTCTGAAATGTTGTGGCAGCGCGTGCAAAAACGAATGTTTTCTTTCAGTTGCATCAGCGATCGGGCCAAGGCTTCGGTGCGGTGCCCATCTTCTTTTAAGAGGTGCAAAGCCAATCGCAGCGCGGTTTTTTTACCAATGCCCGGCAATCGAGACAGCTCGTTCACGGCACTTTCTAACAGTATGGAAGAATATTCAATCAAATCTAACGTTTTGGCAAAATTAGGATATTTCTTTATGCTTCGTATTTTTGTACCTCATTCAACCCTTATGGCAAATCGAATTTCAATCTTCATCACTTTGCTTTTGCTTTTCACTGGCATAAATCCATTGTTGGCTCAGGTAGAAATAAACCAGCAAGACGACCAAGGCCGGAAATTTGGTCCTTGGGAGGCCCGCTTTCCCGGCGGTCAACCGCGTTATAACGGCCAGTTTAAAAACGATCGGCCTTTTGGCACCTTTAGTTATTTCTATGAAAATGGCGCCTTACGTGCCACCAACGTCTTTAGCAACAACAGTTTAAAAGCATACCACAATCAGTTTTCAGAGGAAGGTACGCTCATCGCTGAAGGCATGTATTTCGATCAAAAAAAAGACAGTGTATGGCTCATCTACAGTGATATAGATGGTGCTTTGCTTTCAGAAGAAAGCTATAAAAATGACCTTTTGGAAGGCATAACGCGGGTATATTACCCCGGAACAAAACAAATTGCCGAAGAAACTTTCTATTCGGGAGGGCTTAAAAATGGCAAGTCAATTAAGTATTTCGAGGATGGCAAGCTAATGTTAGAATCGTTTTACGTCAATGA
>JADYZK010000428.1 GCA_020853175.1 Bacteroidales bacterium | reverse complement strand
AGAGATACATTTGGGGTGTCTCAACAAGCTTTTGGGAGTAAAAATAACCAAAGGCTTGCGGAAAGGACGTTTGACCTGCCGTCGCAAGATGTGGAAGAAATTGGCCGGTGTAGTGCAATTGGCCACTTGGATGTTGTTTTCGGCACAAAGGGTCATAAACCGTTCGATGCGGGCACTGCTATGCTCGGGTCCTTGGCCTTCGTAGCCGTGGGGAAGCAGCACCACAAGGTCGTTCATTACGTTCCATTTTTCTTCGGCACTCGAAATAAACTGGTCGAAGATTATCTGTGCTCCGTTGTTGAAATCGCCAAACTGCGCCTCCCAAAGGGTAAGGGTATAGGGCGAAGCCAGCGCGTAGCCATATTCAAAACCAAGTACGCCATACTCCGAAAGGAGGGAGTTATAAACCTCAAAAAGAGCCTGGTCTTTGTCAATATTGTTCAGGGGAACAAACTCTTGCTCCGAATCTTCAACCCTTAACACAGCGTGGCGGTGCGAAAATGTTCCTCTGGCCACATCTTGTCCGCTCAAGCGCACATGGTGTTTTTCGAGCAGCAAACTGCCATAAGCCAATAGCTCGGCCATGGCCCAATCCACGATGTTTTCGTTGAAATAGGTTTCGTGGCGTTGCTCTTGCAGCTTGATTGTTTTTCTGAAAAAGTTTAGCGAATCAGGTAGTTGTGTGAGTTGCTGCGCAATTTTATCGAGCTTTTCTCTCTCGAATCCTGTTTCAAGCGAATCGTGAAAATCATCTTTGGTAGCTTTGCGAATATCTTTCCAGGTTTCTTGCAGGAAATTTGTGATGTTTGCTTTCAGCTTTTCTTTCGCGCCTTTGAGGCTGTTTTCTAATATTTCGTTGTGGTGCTGTTCAATGCTGTTCAGCTCCTCTTGGGTATAAATTCCTTCCTTGAGCATCCGTTGGGCATATACCTCGCGGGGATTGGGGTGCTTTTCAATCACCTTATACAATATCGGTTGGGTAAAGCGCGGTTCATCGCCTTCGTTGTGGCCGTATCTGCGGTAGCAAAGCAGGTCAACATAAACATCTTTATGGAATTTTTCACGAAACTCGAGGGCAGTTTGCACGGCATATACCACTGCTTCGGGGTCGTCGCCATTCACATGAAACACGGGCGACTGGGTAACTTTTGCAATATCGGTGCAATACACGCTGGAACGTGCATCGAGGTAGTCGGTGGTGAACCCAATTTGGTTGTTAATGACAAGATGTACGGTGCCGCCGGTTTTGTAGCCTTTCAGCTCCGACATTTGGGCAATTTCGTAAATGATTCCTTGTCCGGCAATGCTGGCATCACCATGAATCAGAATGGGGGTCACCTTGCTGTAATCACCTTTATATATTAGATCCACTTTTGCTCTCGCGATGCCTTGCACCACCGGATCAACGGCTTCAAGGTGCGAAGGGTTGGGCGAAAGGGTCATTTTGATGGTTTTTCCGTTAGTGGCTTTGCGCACTGAGGTGTAACCAAGGTGGTATTTCACGTCGCCGAGGAGGGTTTCATCTTCATATTCTTTGCCTTCAAACTCGCTAAAAATTTCGAGGTAGGGCTTACGTAGAATGTTGGTCAGCACGTTGAGTCTTCCGCGATGTGCCATTCCGATCACAAACTCCACCGTTCCCAGTTCAGCGCCTTTTTCCATGATGGCATCCAAAGCCGGGATGAGCGATTCGGCACCTTCGAGGGAGAAACGTTTTTGACCCGGAAATTTTTTGTGGATAAACTTCTCAAAATTAACCGCTCTGTCGAGTTTTTGAAGAATATAGCGTTTGTCAGACACCGTATAGTGGGGGGTGTTGCGCCCTTTTTCCATTTTTTCGAGCATCCATTTGTTGATTTCAACATTGCGGATGAACATGAATTCGGCGCCAAACGACCTACAATAGGTCTGTTCGAGGGCTTCGATAATTTTTTTGAGTGATACAGGGCCAAGGCCTATTTCATTTCCTGCTTCAAAAACGGTGTCGAGGTCTTTGGAGGTTAAGCCATAATTTTCAATGGCTAAGGTGGGAAAGTAGTTTCTTCTTTTGCGAACGGGGTTGGTTGCGGTAAACAAATGTCCTCTTTTGCGGTAATCGTCAATAAGGCCAAGCACCTTGAATTCGCTCAAAGTTTTTACACCGGTTTTGGGGCCTGAAGAATAGTTTTGCGAAGCAAAATCAAATCCTTCAAAAAACCTCCTCCAGCCCTCATCGAGCTCTTGTGGGTTGTTTTTGAATTGTTGATAGCGTTCTTCAATGGCAGCCGGATCGTTACTGTTTAGAAAATTGTAGTTGTCCATGCAGTGGAGTTGCTAATGATTTTGCGCAAAATTAGCAATAATATTCAGCAGGCGAGCTACCACATGAGCCTTTTGAAAAGCCGGACACAAAAAAAGGCCTTCGGAAACCGAAAGCCTTTGATTCGTTTGTCTGAAATTTATTCAGGAAAGATGGCCTCAACAGGACAAACATCGGCGCATGAGCCGCAGTCTGTACACAAATCAGGGTCAATTACATAGATATCTCCTTCTGAAATAGCATCAACAGGGCATTCGTCAATGCAGGTGCCGCAAGCTGTGCAGTCATCAGTAATTTTATAAGCCATAATTGTATTGTTTAAAGTTTTACAACAAGTATTTGATGCAAAAGTATAGAAGTTTACTTCACCACAAACCGTCCTATTGTAATTTAAAGGTATTCTAAATTAAAATCTTAAAAAACGTTATAAAACGCCATAATTATCATAGTGCGAAATGTGTATATTTAGACTGATTATAATTTACACTTGTATTTCGACCCCAGACTTTTGATGAAATACAGGTAAGTGTCTATTGGATAGTGATATATATAAAACATCGCAAAGTTTTGCAAACGTTTTCTGAAAGCCGGACAACAGATCATTGTCGGGATAGACGTTGAAATATTTTACCTTTGCCTGAAAATTAAAACTCACTTTATGACAAGCAAGAATAGCAAGGTTATTGAGCTTGAACAAGTCGTGATCCGTTTTGCCGGTGATTCGGGGGATGGGATGCAGTTGACAGGTTCTCTATTCTCCGATTCAACAGCGTTTGCAGGAAATGATTTTGCCACTTTCCCCGATTATCCGTCGGAAATTAGGGCACCTCAGGGCACTGTTTCAGGAGTTTCGGGATTCCAAATTCATTTTGGACAAAAAACGGTACATACCTCCGGCGATTTGGCCGACGTACTCATCGCCATGAACCCCGCTTCTCTCAAGGCCAATATGCGTTGGGTGAAAGAAGGAGCCATCATCATTTTAGATGGGGATACTTTTATTGAAAAAGGTCTTGAAAAAGCAGGCTACAAGGCTGATCCATTGACAGATGGTAGCTTGAGTGCCTATCGCGTGATCAAATCACCCATTTCAAACCTCACCAAAGAGGCAGTTAAACATCTCGACATTGACATGAAGTCAACCATGAAGTCGAAAAATATGTTTGCCCTCGGTATTGTGATGTACCTTTTCAACCGTGAGCTGGAGCTTGTAAACAAATATTTTGAACGTAAATTTAAAGCCAACGCTATTGTTGTGGAAGGCAATAAAGCTGTTTTGGCAGCCGGCTATAATTATGCCGATACCATCGAGCTTTTCAGCACTACCTATAAAGTAGAACCCGCTCCACTGGGAAAAGGAACTTACCGCAACATTAACGGTAATGTTGCTACTGCATGGGGTTTTATGGCAGCTTCGGAACGTTCGGGAAGGCCTTTGTTTTTAGGTTCATACCCCATCACGCCTGCTACGGAAATCTTGCAAGAGCTCACTTATTATAAAAATTTGAATGTGAAAGCCTTTCAGGCTGAGGACGAAATTGCAGGTATTGTATCGGCTATCGGTGCCAGTTACACCGGTGCTTTGGCCATTACAACAACCAGTGGTCCAGGTCTTTCGCTTAAATCTGAAGCTATTGGGTTGGCTGTCATTACTGAGCTGCCTTTGGTTATTGTTGACGTTCAGCGTGGGGGTCCTTCAACCGGAATGCCAACAAAAACAGAACAAAGCGACCTGATGCAAGCCCTCTTTGGAAGAAACGGCGAAGCTCCGGTGATTGTTCTTGCAGCCAAAAGCTCAAGCGATTGTTTTTACTGTGCTTACGAAGCTTCCAAGCTTAGTCTCGAACACATGACACCGGTTATTTTGCTTACCGATGGCTCTTTGGCCAATGGTTCGGAGGTGTTCAGGATTCCCAAAGTTGCCGATTTGCCTTCAATCGTTCCTCCTTTGGCACAAGCCAATGATACCGATTACCAACCTTACAAACGTGATCCTGAGCGATTGAATCGTCAATGGGCCATCCCCGGAACCGAAGGATTGCGTCATCGCGTAGGCGGATTAGAAAAAGAAGACGGCAGCGGTAATGTATCGCAAGACCCTATGAACCATCAAAAAATGACTTTGCTTCGCGAAGCAAAAGTGGAACGCGTAGCACAATATATCCCTGAGCAAGAGATTATTGGCAGTCCTGATGCTGACTTGCTCTTGGTGAGTTGGGGTGGGACTTATGGAGTGATGCTGACAGTGGCCGAAAAAATGCAAAAGCAAGGCAAGTCCGTTGCATTGGCCCATTTTAGATACATCATGCCATTGCCACGCAACACCGCAGACATCCTTGGAAGGCATAAAAAAATTGTGGTGTGCGAACTTAACAACGGACAATTTGTGAAGTATCTTCGAATGACCTATCCACAGTTTAAGTACGAGCAATACAATAAGATTCAAGGATTGCCTTTTATGGTTGCAGAGCTTGAAGCCAAGTTTAACGCACTTTTAAATCAATAAGAAATGGAAAATCAGATGATAGAAACAGGAGTTGTTAAACTTACGAAAGAGGATTTTAGCAGCGATCAAATGGTGAAATGGTGTCCGGGTTGCGGCGATCATGCCATCCTTCATGCCGTGGAGAATGTTTTCCCTGCATTGGGAATTCCTAAAGAAGATTTTGTTGTTGTTTCGGGAATTGGATGTTCATCACGCTTTCCTTATTATATGAACACCTACGGCATTCATAGCATCCACGGGCGTGCCGCGGCCATTTCCACAGGCGTGAAGCTGGCCAATCCGAAGTTGAGTGTTTGGATGATTACAGGCGACGGCGATTCGATGGCTATTGGAGGAAATCATTTCATCCATACCATAAGAAGAAATATTGACATCAATTTGTTGTTGTTTAACAATAAAATTTATGGTTTAACAAAAGGTCAATATTCGCCCACCACCCCAAAAGGTTCAAAAACAAAGACCAGTCCGCAAGGCACTTACGAGCGTCCTTTCAATCCGGGCGTTTTGGTTATTGGAGCTCAAGGCACGTTTTTTGCCCGTACCCTCGATACCAATCCTAAGGCGATGACTGCCGTTTTTATGGAAGCTGCCAAGCACAAAGGCACCTCGGTGGTTGAAATTTTACAAAACTGTGTAATTTTTGCCAATAAAACCCACGAACTCATTACCAGCCGCGAAACCCGCGATGACAATCAATTGTTTGTTGAAGCCGGCAAGCCGCTGATTTTCGGTAAAGAAAAAAACAAAGGTATAGTTCTCAAAGGGTCTCATTTTGAAATTGCTACAATTGGAGAAAATGGAATTACCGAAAAAGATATTTTGGTGCATGATCCTTACACCGAAGATGCCGCAGTGCATACGATGTTGGCCACCATGATGCCTCCTGAATTTCCGGTAGCCTTGGGTGTTATTCGTTCTGTTCCTGTTGAAACATTCGATCAAGCCATGATGGATTCCATTGCTTCTGAACAAGCCCATTCGACCATCAAAAACATGGATGATCTGCTCAGAAGCGGACAAACATGGGAAGTTTAATTTCTTGATGACTTGTATAAAAAAATCCCGTTCGAGAACGGGATTTTTTTTTAATCAGATTTTCTTTTAAAGTAATTGTAAATGACAATCTGCGAGCGCACCTCGGGTTCGTTGGGATGTCGTGGCCTGTAATTGTTCATCTCGTCCACGTCTAACATGTTGAGCAGACGTGCCTTGGTATTGTCGGCCAGCTGAATTTGTAACATATCGAGCAACTCTTTTTGCAGTTTTGGATCTTCAATAGGACATACCAGCTCAAAGCGATGATCGAGGTTGCGCACCATCCAATCGGCTGAGGAAATGTAAAAAAGGGGCTGGCCTGCATTGGCAAAAACAAAAACACGGCTATGTTCCAAAAAGCGATCAATGATGCTGATGATTTCAATGTTTTCGCTCAAGCCCGGAACGCCTGGTCGCAATACACATATACCGCGGCAAATGATCTGGATCTTAACACCGGCTTGGCTGGCTTGATAGAGCTTCTCCACCAAAATCTCATCCACCAAGCTATTCATTTTTAAAATGCACCACGCTTCTCTGCCTGTTTTGGCGTTTCGTATTTCTATGTTCAGCAGCTTGAGAAAATGCTTTCTGGTGCCGTAAGGTGAAATGATCAGTTTTTTTAAGTTTGGCGGACTGTAAGGAGTTTCAAAAAGACGAAACATTTGACCTACCTCGAGACCAATTTGTTCGTTGCTGGTTAAAAGACTGTCGTCGCCATACACCTGTGCTGTGGATTCGTTAAAGTTTCCGGTGCTTACGTTGGTGTAGTACACATCGCCTTCGCTTTCTTTGCGCCGAATGAGCAACAATTTGCTGTGGACTTTTAGTCCGGGAATTGTTTTGATGACTTTTACTCCTTCATCGTGGAGTTTTTCTGACCATTGGATGTTGGCTTTTTCATCGAAACGTGCTTGCAGTTCGAGAAAAACTGTTACCGACTTGCCATTTCGTGCAGCATTCACCAAAGCGTTGATCACATTTGAATCACGGGCAGCGCGGTAGAGGGTCATTTTTATAGAGCGCACTTTGGGATCAATGGAAGCCTCCCGCAGCAAGTCAATGACGTGCATAAAAGTGTGATAAGGATAGTGCAGCATCACATCTTTCGTTTTGATAATGGCAAAAATGCTTTGGTACAAAGGCAAATCGGGATGCCTGAGCGGAGGCATCGGTTTGTCCCATAAATCTTCATGCCCAACGGGCGGAAAGGACATGAAATCGCGAAAGTTATGGTATTTCCATCCCGGGATAAGGATGTCTTTTTTGTTAATTTTAAACTTTTTAAGCAGCAAATCAAGAATATGTGCCGGCATATCTTTGTCGTAGATAAAGCGCACGGGCGCACCTCGTTTACGTTGTTTCAGGCTTTCGGCCATGATTTCGAGAAAGCTTTTGGAAAGGTCGTTTTCGAGGTCAAGTTCAGCATCACGCGTAAATTTGATGGAATAGGCCTCAAAAATATCGTAGCCGAAGGGAAGGAAAATTTCTTCGAGATTGTAACGGATCACGTCGTCGAGCAGCACCACCACCGATTCTATTCCATCGTCGGGCAGCAAGAAAAAGCGCGAAACTCGGCCTGTAGGCACCTTCACCAAAGCATAATCATCGTCAATGTTGGGTTTTGAGCTGCTTAGGCGTACCACGAGGTAAATGGAATTGTCGCGAAGGCCTTCCACGTCTTTGATGCCGCGAAGCATGATCGGAAAGAGGTAAGGATGAACGCTTTGGGTAAAATACTTTTTCACCTGTCGCACCTGGTTGGTGTTCAGGTCGCCAAAACCGACAATATTAAAGCCATGATCGCGCAACTCATCACGAATGGTGAGGTAAGCTTCCATGTAAGCCTTCTCTTGCTGGTCAATAATAACTCTGATTTGCTTGAGTGTTTTTGCAGGATCGTAGTCTAAAAAATCATGCTTTTCTTTGTTTATTTCTTTCAAGCGACGCATGGTGGCTACCCTGACGCGAAAAAATTCATCGCGGTTATTGGAATAAATTCCGATGAAACGCAAGCGTTCAAAAAGTGGATTTTGCTGATCTACGGCTTCTTGAAGAACACGTGCGTTGAAGTGTAGCCAACTTATTTCTCTGTTGATGAGGCTGAGATTGTGCATATAAACCAAGGTTGTTTTTTTCTTTAATAAGAACTCAAAACTTCATTTTTCATTGTAAAACTTACAAACAAACTTTATAGCCGGCTTGTTTGATTCCGCTCCAGTAAGGGGTGTCGAACACAAGGCAAACAAAAGCTGATGTATGCAACTCATCAATGGGAGGAAGGAGAAACAAATTTACGAAATTTGTCAATGCCGGATTGTGACCTACCAACATTAGGGCTTCGATTTGGTTTTCAACTTCAGCACATAAACGGAAAATGAGATCGTTGTCGGCATGGTAAAGCGCGGGTTTGATGGCAATGGCATACGAATCCAGGCATAGACCGGCAGCCCATTCGGCGGCTGTTTGTTGGGCTCTGAGGGCATTGCTCGAAAGGATGATTTGGGGAAGTGCCTGTTTCATAGCCAAGAGTTGGGCTATTTTGTTACGGGTTTTAATTCTGCCACTATCGAGTATAGGACGTTCAAGGTCAGATAGATGCGTCAAATCCCATGATGATTTGGCATGACGCACGATATACACTGTTTTCATAAACTCTATTTTTTAAAAGCGTAAAAATAGCACAGCCTACGTGAGTTTTTCGATTAATTTTGTTTTTTTATAGCCATGAAAAAATTTTACCATCATCTTACTACCTTTAAGTACCTCTATTTCCTCATTCTGTTCGTCGTTTGGATGTTGTTTTTTGATCAGAATAACATTTTCAACCAGCTTAAGCTGAAAACAAATTTGCGCAGCATTGAGCATCAAAGGGATTTTTATCAATCGGAAATACATAAAAATCAGCGGCTTATTGAAGATTTTCAGACCGACACCGCGTTTATGGAGCGTTTTGGTCGCGAAAAATACCTCTTAAAAAAAGACAACGAGGTCATTTATCTCATCGTGAAGGAGGAGTAGTCATTTCCATCTTTTATTGAATCAATTTGTTTTTTTGGGCTTTGTGATGGCCTCAACATTCGGTTGTGGTTTTCCTTCTATTTAAAGTGTTTTAGAGTTTTATTGGGCGAACAATTCCCAAAAATGGTTGTTTACTAAGAAAAGTATGATGATGAATGAAATATTAGAGGCGATTGTAAAAGTACTTTTGCCCAAAAAATTAAAACGAAAGCCAAGGCCTGTTGTGCCTTATAAATTTAACCTTCCTGGATTTAGAAATTTTCACCTGCTGCCACATCGCAGCAAGCGCAGTGTTTTGAATGTTTTTAGGCCGCATTGGTCGGGTATGCGACAGTTGAACTCAATAACCAAAATCACTAAAAATTAAGGTGGAAAAAGTTTTAGAAGTAAAGCATCTTGAAAAGCGTTTTGGTGCTGTGAAAGCAGTGAGCGACGTGAGCTTCACGGTTTTTAAAGGAGATATTTATGGTTTTTTAGGCCCCAACGGTTCTGGCAAAAGCACCACCATTAGGATGGTTTTAAACCTCATCAAGCCGGATGCCGGCGATGTTTTGGTTTTCGGAGAGCCTTTGCATGGCCATCGCAAACAGGCGTTGAGTAAGATTGGCGCGTTGATTGAACGTCCCGATTTTTACCAATACCTTACCGCCTATCAAAACATGGATATGCTTGCGCAATATTCCGGCCTCAAAAACCAGCGCAAAAAAATAATGGAACTGTTAGAGGTTGTTGATCTGGCAGATCGGGCGCGCCACCGCGTAAAAACTTTCAGCCAAGGCATGAAACAGCGTCTCGGCATCGCCCAAACCTTGCTTCACGACCCGGAACTTATCATTCTTGATGAGCCGGTGAATGGCTTAGACCCTCAAGGAATCAAAGATATTCGTGAGATGATCGTTAGGCTCAACAAGGATTTTGGAAAAACACTCATTGTTTCATCGCATATTTTGCGCGAGATGGAGTTGATTTCCAATCGCATGATCGTCATCAGCAAAGGCAAAGTGGTGGTAGAAGGCGAAGTGCGCAAGCTTCTCGAATCGGAGCAGCAGCAGTTAACTCTTGTTACCCAGCAACCTCAAAACGCTCTGGAGCTACTGACAACTGCCTTTCCTCAACTGCATTTTACGCGAAATACCTTGGAGGAGCTGCAAACGACCCTCCCAACGACGGATATTCCTCTCGTAAACGAGCTTCTTGTAAAAAACGGAATAGGCGTGAAACAATTGATGACGCACAACAATCTCGAAGATTTTTTTCTACAGAATACATAAATGGGAACACTGATTAAACTCGAATTTAGTAAACTCTTTCGGCGGGGCATCACTTATATTGGTTTTGTTGCCATTTTGCTGATCGTGCTTGTGGTGCAGATAGGAATGTTTGTGGAAGGCAAAAAATTGCTCGATTTTTTGGTAAAAAGCATGTCCGATGTTTTTCAATTTGAAGGCAACCTGATCAATACCTACTCCGTTTCATACATCATACTCAACAGTTTATGGTTGCACATTCCGGTGCTGGTGGCTATTGTGGCTGGCGATATGGTTTCGGGCGAGGCCGGTCGCGGTACTTTTCGGCTTTTGCTTACACGGCCCGTTAGCAGAGGTCAGTTGCTTACAGCCAAATACATTACAGCTCAGGCTTATACCGCCATGTTGGTGGTGTTTCTAATGGTTCTTAGTCTGGGATTGGGACGCCTATTTTGGGAGCCGGGTGATATGATTGTGCTGATGAACACCATTAACATCCTCGACATGAGTGATATATGGTGGCGGTTTTTGGCTGCCTTCGCATACGGTGTGATGAGTATGTGGGTTGTCAGCGGACTGGCATTTCTGTTTTCGACCATGGCCACCAACTCGCTGGGCCCTGTAATCAGCAGTATGTCGGTGTTGATTTTATTCACCATTTTATCCAATTTCAGCATCGGCATCTTTGAGGTCATCAAACCCTTTTTGTTTACCACCTACCTCAGCGGATGGCAGTTGTTTTTCGATGATCCGGTGGACTGGGTTGTTATAGCCAAGGCCTCAACGGTTTTGATTTTGCACATTTCGTTTTTTTATTTTGCTGCCTTGCGCATTTTCACCAAAAAAGACATCACCACATGAAATATTTCAAACAGTTCTTCCTCATTTTTATGTTTCTAACTGCTGCTTCCCTGCTTCACGCTCAGCCTGATGCCACCAAGATCATTGCTGCTGTGCTCGAAAAGTCAGCGGAGGTAAAATCCTTTGAAGCTGATGTCGCCATTGATGTGGATGTTGATTTTATCCGCATTCCTGTAAAAAAAGGCAGGGTATTTTATAAGGCTCCCGACAAGTTTCGCTTTAGAGCAACGGGCTTTGCCTTGGTTCCAAAGAAGGGACTCAATTTTTCTGTCATGTCAATGCTTCAGGAGCCGCACACCGCTCTTTTTTCCGGTGAGGATGAGCAAAATTTACTTGTCAAAGTGGTGCCGACAAATCCTGAATCGGAATTTGTAATTGCTACCCTTTGGGTGGATAAAAAAGAGCAGCGCATCAACAAAATGAATGTAACTACCAACGGGCAAGGCAATTACACACTTGAGTTTACTTATGGCACAATGAAATATGATTTGCCGATTGCAACAAGCGTTGGCTTTGAAATTCAACAAATGGACATCCCCATGAAGTTTATCGGCAACCTCAAAGTAGATCCTAAAAAGGCCGGTGAACGTACTAAAGGAAGCGTTCAATTGCTTTATAGCAATTTCGAAATCAACGGAAGCATTCCCGATAGCGTTTTTGTGGAGGAAGAGTAAACCAAAAAAATTTGGATTTTTTATAATAAACCCCTTTACCGTTTATTTGTAACAATCTACAAGTGAGGTTTTATTCCCATTTGAACGTCACTACCGACCGCAAAGGCACAGTGTAGCTGAAAACTTTTTTGCCTTGTTTTACAGAAAATGTTTTGTACTGATCGTCGTAATTGGTAAGAATGAGTGCTTTGCTTCCATCGGGATTCATAAAGGCGACGGCTTCGATGTTGGTGAGCGATTGGGCGTAAATATGACCGATGCGGTGTGCGCCGGGTTGAATGACTTTCGTGAAATGGGCAATGGAATAAAATTCTTCGTTGAAGGTAACCTCGCCACTCGATTGGTTGATGGTGATGACTCCACGGCAGTTGGCGCATCCGTTGTTAGTGGGGCCATAATTTTGATTCAAGGCCAAATTCCAAAGTAGGGCAGAGCGCGACCAATTTTTAGCCGTCCCGATAAAAATATTCTGCATATTCCAAATCAAATTGTCCTCGAAGTTGGTTGCCCATGCACCGCCTGAAATTTCAGTAAAATGCAACTCCTTGTCAGGATGCGCCTGATGAACGGCAGTCATGGCCGATACACTGCCTGCATAAGCATGAAAACCACTGCCGGCGGTGTATTGATTGGCTTGCGGATCGTTTAAAATGCTGATGGAATAGGCGGTATTGTCCCAGTTGTGGTCGTAATTGATGATTTTGGTTGCGATGTTGGCTGCTACAAATTTTGGTCCCAGATGATCTTTGATAAAATTGGCTTGTTCATCGGCTTGCATCTCCATGCAAGGGTAAGCAGCGGTGAAATACAAAGGTTCATTTTGTGGCGTAACATGTGTTATTTGAATGCCTTGCGCTTTCATCGCTTGAATGTAGCGCACGAAATAGTCGGCATACACATCATAACAATCGGGTCTTAGCTTTCCGCCTTTGAGGCTTTGGTTGGTTTTCATCCACGCCGGTGGACTCCATGGCGACCCCATCAATTTGATGTTGGGATTGATGGTTAGAATTTCTTTTAATACCGGCACAACATCTTCAAGGTCTCTTGATAAAGAAAAATTTTCGAGTAAAAAATCTGTTGTATTGGCCGGTAGATCGTTATAAGTATAGTCGGAAAGTGAAAAATCGGATGCCCCCATAGTCAGGCGCAGAAATGAGATGCCGATGCCTTCGGTGGGACTGAAAATCTGCTTTAATATTGTTTTACGTTGCGCGGTGGTCATCACCTTGTTCAATAAATAGGCCGATGAGCCGGTGAGGGCAGCACCATAGCCATCCACTTCTTGAAAAAGAATGGTGGTGTCAACAGTAAGCACGGGCCATTCTTCCGGCACGGTACTGCGAATAGAAAGCTCACCTTCCTGACTCAAGAGTTTAATTTTGTCGCCGCGGGTTAGCCATACCTTCGCTTTTCCAAGGTCTGGAACAACAGGTTCGATGGGATCACCCAGGCCTTCTTTGCCTTTACAGTTTTGGAATAAAAGTAAAGTGAGACTTAGGAGAAAAATCTTTGAAATGTTTGTAAAGCACATTCTATAAACAAATTAATGGATGATGAAAAAATGAAACAGGCGCAGGATTTTACTCCTGCGCCTGTTGTTCAGGATTTTAGTAGCCTTCGTTTTGTATGAGCTTGGTATTTTTATCCAATTCGGCTTGCGGGATGGGCCAGCGCAACCTGTTTTCTGTCACCACGTAACCCAATGAGGTTCCGTTTGGGCCTTTCACGTTGTTCATCACTTCAATGGCTCTGCCAGTTCTAAGCAGGTCGAACCAGCGATGTCCTTCAAAGGCGAGCTCGAGACGGCGTTCTTTTTCAATCGCGAGCTTCATGTCGGCTTTGTTGGAGGCAGTGGTGTTGGGAAGATTCACACGACCGCGAATTTGGTTGACCAAAGCAGCGGCACCGGCGATATCTCCATTTTCATTCAAAACTTCGGCTTTGAGCAAAATAAAGTCGGCCAAACGAAGCAGAATGAAGTTTTGAGAGCTGGGACCGGTGATGTTGCGGTACTTGTTGATGAAGGGGAAAGTGATTTGAGGCCAATACGGGTCAGACCATTTTCCTGACACATCTTGAAAATCAATGGAAGCGTTTTTTCTGATCAGGTCTTGTTCGCTATCAAATGCTGCCACAAGGTCGTTGGAAGGGGTGTTGAATTTCTTCCATTCGAGGCCGCGAAACATGCTGGCTCCCCAGTTTCCGCTTGAGGGAGTTCCTTCGTAGTTGATTTCGAAGATGGCTTCCGATGAGTTCTCGTGGGCGTTGTCCCAAAGCATGTCATACTCAGGCAATAAAGAGAAACCTCCTGCAATAACGGCATCGCAGTATTGGCCTACTTTATCCCATTGCACGGGTTGCATGGTGGCATATACCTTGGCTAACATGGCGTTGGCTGTGCCTTTGGTAACATAACCTTTGTGGGCAGCAGTGGCAGGTGCATGGGCCAAAGCCAGCTCAAAGTCGCTGATCATTTGTTCAAACACCTTTTCCATGGTTGCTCTTGCAGGGAAAAGCATCGGATAAATTTCGGGTAACAACTCAATGCTTACTGTGGTTACCTCTTTCAGTTGCAAAGGAATATCGCCCCACAGACGGATCGCTTGGAAATAAATGAAACCACGAATCCACGCCGCTTCAGATTTAATTTGAAGTTTACGTGCCTCGTCAACACCGGGGGTCATGTCAGTGTTATTGAACACCGAATTGGCTTTTCCAATGGTGGCATACAGATAACGCCAGTCGCGGCTTACATCGCCGTTGGTCGCATCAATAGTAAACTCATCAATTTGAAAATTGTTGGGGTTGTCGGCACCGGCATAAGCATCGTCGGATTGGGCATCGCCGTTTACAAAATAATCAAGTGAAAAGTATTCGTTCCTGAAATCGTCATAAACGCCTGAGAGGGCCGCTTCTAACTCGGAGGAATTTTTATACAGCAATGAATCAGCCGAAGTGTTTGAGATAGCAATACTTTGCGAAGCAGGTTTTAGGTCGAGGAACTTTTCGCAACTGCCCAAACCGAGGGTTGCGATCATCAGAAGGAGGATATAATATTTCTTTTTCATGGGATGTAGCATTAAATTTCAACATT
>JADYZK010000427.1 GCA_020853175.1 Bacteroidales bacterium | reverse complement strand
AGCCATTCATGTCAACAATTTCAATAGAAGGAATGGAGTTTTACGCCTACCATGGTCACTTTGCCGAAGAGCAAATCATCGGCACTTGGTTCGTTGTTGATCTCTTCCTTACAACGGATACCACAAAGGCAGAACAAACCGACGAATTGCAGGATACTGTAAACTATCTTGAAGTGTATCAGACTGTTAAACAAGAAATGCACATTAGTTCCAAACTGCTTGAGCATGTGGGCCGACGTATATTAAAAGCCATACATCAACGTTTTCCTGCTGTTGAACATGCCAGTGTCAAGGTAAGAAAAATGAATCCTCCTTTGGGCGGAAAAATGGATTTTGTAAGTCTTACCCTTGAAAGCTAAATTGCAACTTGTTGAACCCGAACATTGTCCGCGCTGTGGAGCCGAATTTCATTGCAGCAAATCGGGCAAATGCTGGTGCTTTGAAGTCAGCACGCCTACCTCAGTGCTTGAAACATTGCACCGCACTTACAGCAGTTGCGTCTGCCCCACTTGCCTGAACGAACTGAACGAAAAAAGCAAATCAGGCCGTTTGGAAGAATAAAGTAAATCTTGTATCTTTGCTGCCCCAAAAACTGGTCTCGTGGCCGAGTGGCTAGGCAGCGGTCTGCAAAACCGTGTACAGCGGTTCGAATCCGCTCGAGACCTCAAAATAGGCAAATGTTTGGAATAAAAAATTCCAAACATTTTCTGTTTCAAGGGGTTGCATTTTTGAAGCAGTGACGCTTTTTGTGAATTTTCCCCTTTTTTCCCAAAATGTTTACCAATTGTGTAACCATGAAACACAAAAAAACAGAAGCCGAAACGACTTCTGTTTTTTCCTAGAGCCTTCCACGAGACTCGAACTCGCGACCTGCTCATTACGAGTGAGCTGCTCTACCAACTGAGCTAAGAAGGCTTAAAGTGGGGGCAAAATTAACTTTTTCAAGCTTCACTTGAACCATGCGTGTGCTAAAATTGATCTTTTTATAGTGAACCTATTATCTTTGTCGCAATTAAAAGCCCAAAAATGAATCATAAAAAACGTATCCTTTTTGTTTGCCTTGGCAATATTTGTCGCTCTCCCGCCGCCGAAACTATTTTTAAAGCCACCGCTGATGCTGCAAAACTGCCGGTGGAAGTTGACTCTGCCGGAACCTCAGGTTGGCACGAAGGCGAACCTGCCGACAGCAGAATGCGTCAGGCCGCCAAGCAACGCGGTTACATCATCACAAGCCATTCAAGACCTTTCGAGATGCTGGATTTTAACCGCTTTGACTTGATTTTAGCTATGGACGACCAAAATTTTTCCGATTTACAAAATCAAGCTGTAACGCTCGAAGACAAAGAGAAAATTGTGCGTATGGCCGACTTTTTTATCCACCAAAAAATGGATCACATTCCCGACCCTTATTATGGTGGCAGCGATGGTTTTAATTTGGTAATTGATTTGCTCGAAGATGCCAGTATCGGTTTGATCAACCACCTCACGCGTAAAGAAGGGTAGGGGTTTCGGCCCGATTTGTATCAATACTTTTCTGCTAAAATGCTACTTCACCCTACCCGGATTTTGTGCTATAAAACTCTTCCAACCCGAAACAGTTCCCTCGCTTACAGGTAGTTTGCTTTGAAAAAAATGACAAACGGCTGCTGCCACGCCATCGGTAGCATCCAAATAATCAGGCTGTGTTTCGTACTTCAAAAGGGTTTTTAACATGGCCGCCACCTGCTCTTTGGAGGCACTTCCATTGCCGGTTACCGACTGTTTGATCTTTTTTGGAGAATATTCAAAAATAGGGACATCACAATTGAGTGCAGCCGCAATGGCCACCCCCTGAGCACGTCCCAACTTGAGCATAGATTGCACGTTTTTACCGAAAAAAGGGGCTTCAACAGCCAACTCATCCGGATGGTATTCCCGAATCAATTCGGTGGTTCGCTCAAAAATCTTGCGCAACTTCAACGGTTGGTTGGTGTATTTATGCAGCTTCAAAACTCCCATCACCACCAGCTCAATCTGTTGTCCCTTTTGCATAATCACACCGTAACCCATAATGGTCGTACCGGGGTCAATGCCTAAAATAATACGTTCTGTTTTCAAAAATTTCCGTTCTTAGCTTGATGAAAACAAAAGTAGGTAAATTCGCCAACCTAGGGCTAAAGACCGCCATCGTGGTCTTTACTTTTGCTTTCGTTTACAAACAAATTCTAGAAAGGCACGATCTGGAGCAGTGGCTGCATCTTTGGAAAGGCATGATGGCTCAACCGATTACGCAACTGCTGTTGGCCTTCAATCTGCTGCTTTTGGCTACCAATATTTTGATCGAAAGTCTTAAATGGCAGTTCCTGATTGGAAAATTAGAACATATCAAACTCCATCAAGCCATTGTAGCAGTTTTCACCGGTCTCTCGGTAAGTATGTTCCTTCCCAACCGCGTGGGCGACTACCTCAGCCGGGTGTTTGTGCTCAAAAAAGCCAGTCACCTGAAAGGAATCCTAGCCACCTTGATCGGGAGTTTAGCCCAAATTATCATTACTTTTTTGGCCGGAATCATAGGATTTCTTGCTGTTTTTCCAACACTTTACTCGCTCAACTCCCTCAATATGTGGCTCTTGTTTTGGGGATTGGTCGTGGCGGCCATTTTATTCAGTACCATGCTTTTGCTGATGTATTTTAATGTTGGATTGCTGAAATGGATTGTTTCGCCCCTCTTAAAAAAACGAAAGGAAAAGCTGCTGGAATACATGGAAGTCTTTTCCTGGTATTCCCCCACTGATCTTGTTAAAGTTTTATTGTACAGCTTATTACGTTATGGTGTTTATTCATCGCAGTTTTACCTCATGCTGCGCATCTTCGATCTCAACATCTCATATCCCGAAGCCATCGCCCTCATCGCCATCGTTTATCTGATGATTACCATCATTCCAACCATCGCCATCGCAGAATTGGGCGTAAGGGGTTAGGTTTCCATTGCTGTTTTTATAATTTATCTTGAAAAAACCGGCGCGTTAACAACCGAAGCTCCCGTTGCTGTTTTGGCGGCCAGCTCTGCCATTTGGCTGCTGAATTTGGCCTTGCCTGCCGTGGTGGGTGCTGTGTTAAGTTACCGTTTGAAGTTTTTTAGAAAGGGCCTCGATGATGTTTGATTCTATGATTTTTGTCATGCGCATGGTCGAAATCATCGCCTTGATGTATGTCATTTTGGTGGCTGCTTACACCTTTGGTTGGTTCCGTTTGCGTCAACAATCCATTCAAGTTGTTAAGCATCAGCTTCCCATAACAATTGTGGTGGCTTTGCGCAACGAGGCCGGCAACATCCATAGCTTAGTGAAGCATTTGGCTGCCCAAAACTATCCGCCCGTTGCCATGCAAATTTTGCTCATTGACGATCATTCGGAGGATGAAACTTACAAGTTTTTGACTGAAAATATTCAACAATTTCCTCAAATTAATTTTCAATGTATTAGAGCTGAAAAGCAGGGCAAAAAACATGCTTTGCAACAAGCTTTTGCTTCAGCCGTCGGCGAATTGATTCTGGTAACCGATGCCGACTGCAAACCTCATCCATTGTGGGCTTCTACCATGGTTTCGGCTTTTTATCAGTTTGGGGCTAAAATCCTCCTCGGGCCGGTGTTGATTGAAGGTAATAGCAATCTATTTAGTCAATTACAATCGTTGGAATGGTTAAGTTTGATGGGATCAACGGCAGGAGCTGCCGCCATTGGATGGCCCAATATGGCCAATGGTGCCAATATGGCTTTTGAGAAAAAGGCAGCTTCGCAGGTGCAATATCTACGAAACGATTCTAACGTCTCTTCGGGCGATGATGTGTTTCTAATGCAAGCCATAACCAAACATTTTGGTAGTAAAGCGGTCCGTTTTGTGGCGGCTTCTTCGGCTATCGTAAGCACAAAAGCGGTTGCAGATTTAAAGAGTTTCTTTCGCCAAAGGATACGCTGGACCTCTAAAAGCAAGCATTATGGGAGTCTATCCATCATCATCCCTGCTTTAATCGTCTTCATCTTCAATGCTATATGGGTAGGAATGTTTGTAGCTTCAATCTTTTTTCCTTGGATGATGTTGGTCACTATGTTGTTTCTGGGCCTTAAAGCTTTGATTGATTTTCCGCTCCTTCTTTCGGTAAGCCAATTCATGCGGCAGCGAAGCCTCATGCGCTATTTTCTGCCGTTAACGTTCATTTATCCTTTTTATGTGCTTGCCGTAGCGCTGGCCGGACTATTCAGCACAACAACTTGGAAGGGGAGGGATGTTGAAAAATGAAACCAAAACTTAAAAAGCTTTTTGTGGTCATTCTCTATCAATGAGAAAGAAAGCGGTATTTTTGTCCTCAAATTATAACATCCTGGAATGGATAACTGCTTATGAGTGAACAAATCATACAAATCGACAATATCAGTCCTCTTGATCTTTTCGGACCTTCCGATGTCCATCTCGAATACATTAAAACCTTATTTCCTAAAATCAAAATCATTGCGCGAGGCAACTTGCTCAAAGTGATCGGCGAAACCGAAGAGCTGGGTTACTTTACCTCGCGTTTTGAATTGGTGATGCTTCATTTGGAACGTTTTGGCAAAATTAATGACAAAATTATTGACCAAATCATGATTGGCGAAGGCGACGAAAGTAGCGTAAACGCCATCACCGACAAGGAAATTTTGGTGCATGGCAAAGGTGGACTTCAAATTAAAGCCATTACTGCCAACCAAAAGAAAATGGTTTCGGGCATTTCTGAAAATGATATGTTTTTTGCTATTGGTCCGGCTGGAACTGGAAAAACATATACTGCTGTGGCACTTGCCGTTAGAGCACTAAAAAATAAAGAAGTACGAAGAATTATTCTCACACGTCCGGCCGTTGAAGCAGGTGAAAACTTAGGTTTT
>JADYZK010000426.1 GCA_020853175.1 Bacteroidales bacterium | reverse complement strand
TGAAGCACTTCTCCCACAAGTGCCGCGGCATCTTGAAGACGAATAGCTGAAAAAACTTTGAGCCCTGACTTGTCAATCAATTCTTTCCCTTCAATGGCGTTGGTTCCTTGAAGCCTTACGATAATAGGAATATTAATTTCTCCAATGTTATGATACGCATCTACGATGCCCTGCGCCACGCGGTCGCAACGCACAATTCCACCAAAAATGTTGACTAAAATCGCTTTCACATTTGGGTCTTTTAAGATGATGCGGAAGGCTTCTTCCACACGTTTTGCATTGGCTGAACCTCCCACATCGAGAAAGTTAGCCGGCTCGCCACCCGACATTTTAATCATGTCCATAGTTGCCATTGCAAGACCGGCACCATTGACCATACAGCCTACATTGCCATCAAGTTTCACATAATTCAGATCGAAACGACCGGCTTCCACTTCCATAGCATCTTCTTCATTCAGGTCGCGCATTCCGGCAATTTCAATTTGTCGGTACAGTGCATTGTTGTCAATGGTAACCTTGGCATCGGCGGCATACACGCGATCGTCGGCGGCTTTAATCACAGGATTGATTTCAAACAAACTGGCATCCGAACCTTCGTAAGCTTTGTACAAAGCCACAACAAATTTCACCATTTCTTTGAAAGCAACACCCGAAAGACCCAAGTTAAAGGCAATTTTACGGGCTTGACATGCTTGTATCCCCACTTTAGGATTGATTTCTTCGGTGAAAATTTCTTCAGGGGTTTCTTCAGCTACCTTTTCAATGTCCATCCCGCCGCGAGGTGAATACATGATCATGTTACGTCCTGTTGCTCTGTTGAGTAAAATACTCATATAAATTTCAGAAACAGGCGATGGTCCCGGGTAATAGATATTTTGCTCAATCAACACCTTTCGCACCAACTTGCCCTCGGCAGAAGTTTGAGGAGTAACTAACATCATGCCAATGATTTCGTCAGTGAAACGCTCTACCTCTTCTATAGATTTTGCAATTTTCACTCCACCGCCTTTGCCACGACCACCGGCATGAATCTGAGCTTTCACAGCCCAGCGTTCGGAACCGGTCTTCTTTTGTATCTCTTTGGCAGCTTCAACAGCTTTTGACGGCGACTCAGCAACAATACCAAATGGGACGGACACACCATATCCGCTTAAAATTTGTTTTCCTTGAAACTCATGTAAATTCATAACAATTGGGTTCTCTAATTTGTAATGACCAAAAATAGAATATTTTGCGCAATCCATCTTCAAGGCACCAAAAAGTTTGTGCATTTTGTGTGGAAAAGCACCTTTTGATTCCTTTTCAATAGAAACAAAACCGCACAAAGAACAATAACTGAGATTCCGTGACCTGATTGTACGTCGAAAGCCGCACTGCTTCAAATCGCTTGATTTGATTACATTTGCAGCTCACGAACATTTTCCATGATTCAGGTTGAAAACATATCAAAAAAATTCGGCAACTTACACGTTTTGAACAACATAAACCTTCAAATTGAACGCGGTGAGATTGTTTCAATTGTGGGTGCGTCAGGTGCTGGCAAGTCAACTCTGCTGCAAATTATAGGCACTTTGATGAAACCCGATGCGGGAACGCTCAGCATTGGAGGCACGCAAGTGCAATCGCTGAGCGATAAAGCCCTTTCCAGATTCAGAAACGCCGAAATTGGTTTCGTGTTTCAGTTTCATCACCTTTTGCCCGAATTTACAGCACTTGAGAACATTTGTATCCCTGCCTATATTGCCAAAAAATCGAAAAAAGAAACCGAAAAACGTGCTTCCGAGTTGCTCGATTTTTTTCGCCTTCGCGATAGGTCTTCCCACAAACCATCCGAACTTTCGGGTGGTGAGCAGCAGCGCATCGCCGTGGCGCGTGCCTTGATGAACCATCCAAGTGTAGTGTTGGCCGACGAACCGTCGGGCAACCTGGATTCGGCATCGGCCACCGACCTACATGAAATGTTTTTTCAACTACGCGAGACTTTTAACCAAACTTTTCTCATCGTCACCCACAACCAAGAACTGGCTCTTATGGCCGACAGAAGGGTGCAAATCATTGATGGGAACATTGCTCACAACAGCAATAAACATTCAATCAATTCGTTATAAACCGACAAAAATCCGTTTGATTCTATGCGATCATATCTCTCCACGCTTGTCATTTTCCTGATGCTCCTCAGCATTCCCGTAAAAAACCTCTCTGCGCAACAGGTCAATACTTACGAAAACACCGTGAAATCGGCCAATGAAAAGTTTGAAGCCAAAGACTATATCAGTGCAAAAACCTATTATGAAATGGCGCTTAGGCTCAAGGAAAATGATGCTTTTGCAACAAAACGATTGACCGAAACCATCCAACTGATTCAAAAACAGCTTGAACAGCAAGAGGTGTTTTATCAATTTCTTGATCAAGGCGACAGGCTTTTAAAAGCCGGTCAGACCAACGATGCTTTGGCAGCCTACAACAAGGCCCTTGAAATTTTTCCGACAGATAAGTATGTTACCAATCAACTACAGCAAATCACCGCCGGACTTGAAAAAGAAGCTGAAAGCAAACGGCAGTTTGAAAATCATCTTCAGTTGGCTGATAATCTTCTCGCCGAAGCCAAATTAGATGAAGCTCTTTTGCAACTCAACCTGGCTCAAGCGATCGTTCCAGGTGATGCAGATCTCTTAAAAAAGTTGGATGTAACAAAAAAGGCCATCGCCCTTCGCGATGCCAACGAAAAAAGTTTTCAACAACTGTTGGCTGATGCCGAAAATGCCGTTTTGCGAAAAAATTACACCATAGCAAAAGAAAAGTTGAACGAAGCGATCAAACTCTCTCCCAACGACAAAACTGCGCTGAGCAAACTCGCCGAAGCAACGAAACTCGAAAAGCGTCAAACCCTTTATAACGAGCAAGTTGCACTCGCTGATGCCGCTTATGAAAACAAAAATATGGAGAGCGCTCTGTCATTGTATCAAAAAGCAGTTGAGATTTGGCCCGAAGATGCTTATGCCAGCGATATGGTTTCGCGCATCAACCAGCTGATTAATAGCGAGGAGGCACTTCAAAAAAAGAAACTCGAAGAGGCACTCGCAAAAGCTGAATCGCTTTTTGCAGCTAAAGATTATGAAGCCGCCCTGGAAGCTTATAATGAGGTTGCAAGTTTGGATGCAGAAAACACTACGGCCCTGTCGCGTATGGTTGAACTGACCGCTCTGATTGCTCAAAACAATGCTCGGCAGCAAGCACAAAAAAACTTCGATTTACTCGTTGCTAAAGCCGATGCTTTGCGTGAAAATGATGCCCAAAGCGCTTTGCTAAGCTACCAAGAAGCGTCCCGTATTTTTCCTGATAATGACAGTGTGAAGGAGAAAATAAACCTAACAGAAAAAATTATTCAAGAAAACGCCTTAAAAGCAAAGGTTACACAGGAATATAACAGCTTCGTCACACAAGCAGACCAAGATTTTGCCGCCGCAAAACTCCTCGAAGCCAAAGTCAATTATGAAAAAGCCCTCATTGTTGACCCCAAAGCAACAAAACCGGCACAACAATTAGAATTGATTCAACAAATGTTGCAAGACCAACAACTTGCTGCCGAACGCGAAATGGAGTTCAACAACCTGATGACCAATGCCAATGCGCTCATCAAAGAAAACAAGTTACAACAAGCCCTCGACCAAATTGAAAAAGCGTTACTTATTCAACCCAACCAAAACTTAGCTTTAGAGCAAAAAGCTGATCTGGAACAAAAAATAAGACTCAACGCACAGCAAATGCAATTGGATGAGCAATATGCTGATGCTTTAAGCCAAGCCCAAGATGCTGAAAAATCGGGAGCATTGCAAGTCGCCCTCGACCAATACAGCCGTGCTCTTGATTTAAAACCCAATGAAAAAATACCTGCCGATAAAATTGCAAGCCTCAACCAACAAATTGCTGCACAGCAAGCTTTAGCGCAAAAGGATTCAGAATACAACAATTTAATTCAGAAGGCCGATGAACAGTTTCAAAGTAAGCTTTACAGTGAAGCTGCTCAATCCTATCAACAGGCTTTAACAGTAAAGCCAAGTGAAAAACATCCAGCCGATCGCTTGGCAGAAACAAAAACCATCCTCAACAACTTGGAGGTTTTAGCAGAGCAGGAACACAATTACAGCGAACGCATGGCTGAGGGAGAACAACTGTTTTCAGAAGAAAAATATGAATCATCCATCGTCAAATTTAAAGCAGCTTCAAAGATAAAACCTGAGGAAACACTTCCACAAACAAAGATTCAACTGGCTGAAGATCAACTCGCCGAAGCCATTGCGGCAAAAGTAAAAGAGCAAAAAATAAACAGCTTAAAAATTGAAGTTGAAAGTTTGATAGCTGCCGATCAGCTCGCTGTGGCTCAGGAAAAGCTAAGTGAGATTC
>JADYZK010000425.1 GCA_020853175.1 Bacteroidales bacterium | reverse complement strand
TAATCCATGCCGTTTATGTCAGAAACCAACAACAGCGTCCCTGTTCATCGCAAAGCATTAGAAATCAACCTCGACCCGACCATCTATGGCAGCTTTGCCGAAATTGGCGGCGGACAAGAGGTGGCGCGCAACTTTTTTCAGGCCGGTGGGGCCTCAGGGACGATTGCCAAATCTATTTCGGCTTATGACAAGCGCTACAGCGATGCCATTTACTGCAAGGACATAACATCGAAACGCTACGTTTCTCGCGAGAGGTTAGAGCTGATGCTCGCCTCTGAATACAACGAACTCACGTCGCTTTTGGCCGAAACCAGCGCCCCCGACCTGCGGTTTTTCGCCTTCGCCGATACCGTTTCTACCCTCAATTTCAAAAAAGACAACATCAGCCACGGCTGGCTTGGCGTACGCTACCAACTCACACCTCAAAGCAAACCCAATCAGGTCATTATTCATGTGCGGCTTTTTGAAAACGATTCCCTATTGCAACAAAACACCTTAGGCGTGCTTGGCGTCAACTTGGTGTATGCCTGCTTTTATCATTGGGATAAACCCAACAGCTTTCTGCTCAGCCTAATGGAGAATTTGGCCAACGACCGCGTGGCTATCACCATGATGCATACTGACGGGCCTGAACTGTCGTACGTTGACAATAGGTTGCTGGGCGTGCAATTGGTAAAAAACGGCATGACCAGTGCCATCATGTTCGACAAAAACGGCAATGTGCAAGAGCCGGATGATATGTGTTACAAAAAAAACGTGCTCATTTTTCGCGGCAGCTTCAGGCCAGTCACTTACGTGAGTGTTGACATGCTCAAGTCGAGTTATGCTTTGTTTAAAAAAGATGAGGATTACGATAAAAACAACACCCTTCCTTTGTGCGAAATTACCCTCCGCAACCTGCTTCAAGAAGGTGATTTTGATGAACGCGACTTTCTGGATCGGGTGGATCTGCTCAATGAAATGGGTCAAAATGTGATGGTTTCCAACTTCATGGAGTTTTACCGATTGGTGGACTATCTGTCGCAGTTCAGAATCATCAAAATGCGCATCGTTATTGGCATTGATACTTTTATCAAGGTCATGCACCCCAAATTTTACAGCAATTTGCGTGGGGGAATTATAGAAGCGCTGGGGAAACTTTTTCCCGAAAACGCCAAAATGTATATCTATCCCTCGGCCAAAGCCAGTTCCAACGAATTGATCACGGTGAAATACCTTGTTTTTCCTACCGAAACAAAACACCTGTTGGATCATTTGATTGCCAACCGAAAAATCCTCGACATCGCCACCATCAACCGTAATTTCCTCAACATCCATTCGCATGAAGTGCTCGAAAAAATTAGGGCCAGCAACGATGATTGGGAAAAAGACGTGCCTTCGTTTATAGTCAAGCGCATTAAAAAAAGAAAGCTTTTTGGCTACAAGCCACAGGATAAATAATTTGTGTAAGTTTTTTTCATTAGCTTATCTATAAAACGGCGGCATTGGGTTTGTTGCCTGTCGCATCATCAGAAGATCATTTTCCTTTGCACCAAAAAATCAACGCCCCATTGCAACCCTTTCATTTATGGCCTGTCATTTGTAAATGAAGTTTGGAAACGAAAAAGTGCCGAGTGGAATCATTTGAAACGGACACCCATCATGAGTTGATCAAAGCTTGCCTGCGCAACGACCGCAAGGCACAGCAACAATTGTATCAACTGTATGCCAAGGCCATGCTGAATGTGGGTTTCCGCATGTTGCACAGCAGAGAAGACGCCGAAGATGTGCTTCAAGAAGCTTTCACGGATGCCTTTAGGCGGCTTTCGAGCTTTAGGTTTGAATCCACTTTTGGAGCATGGCTCAAGCGCATTGTCATCAACCGCTGTATCAACCAGTTGAGAAAAAAGAAAGCTGATTTGCAGTTTATTGACGATATGCAATTGTTTGCCAACAGACCCGAAGACGAATACGAACCGGCTGAACTGAGCATTGACAGCGTGAAAAAAGCGATGCAAGACCTCCCTTCGGGAAGCCGCATCATTTTTTCGCTCTATCTGCTCGAAGGCTACGATCACCAAGAGATTTCGGAAATCTTGAACATCTCCGTTTCCAACTCAAAAACACAATATATGCGTGCCAAGCACCGTGTAAAAGAACTTTTAATACCTCAAGGAAATGAAATCTGACCCTTTAGAAACGTTTGTTCGCAGTCGGCGCGATGCCTTTGATTCCTTGGAGCCCAACGATTTGTGGCCCGACATTGAAGCCCGACTGGATGCCCCAAAAATACGGAGAACGATTCCTTTATGGCTCAAAATGAGCGGTATAGCAGCTATTTTTATTGCCGGATATTTTTTCAGTCTGCTGGTTCATCATGGCAGCACCTCCACAAAACCGGCTGTTGCCGAAGTTCAGGCTCTGCAAATGCTCACCGAAGCCCGCGCCTATTATACCCAACAAATTGATGAAACTTCTCAGTTGGTGTTTCAATTGGCTGCCGATCAACCGGCCCTTACCTTGGAATTAAAAAATGAATTCAACGAAATGGACCGGCTCTATGCCGCGCTGGAAAAGGATCTTGGCGACCAAGTGGCTACCGAAAAGGTTGTCGAAGCCATGATTCAACATTACCGCGTGAAACTCGAGATGCTCGAAGACATCCTCAACCAACTTAAAGCTGCCGAAGGCGAAAAAAAGGAGGTGCATCATGTGTTGTAAAAAAATGCTGCTGCTCTTGCTTGGAGTTTTGTGGCTTTCGCCAACCCTAACAGCACAAAGCACCGAGAAAATAAAACGGATGGAGCGCGCTTTTAAGCTGCAGCGCACCACCGAAGTCAACATCAGCAATAAATACGGAAATGTGCATTTGCTCAACTGGGAAAAGGATTCGGTGAAGTTTGAAGTTGAAATCACAGTCCGATCGTCGAAACCGGCCCGCGCCGATAAGATGTTCAATGACATTGACATCCAATTCAGCCAATCGTCCTACTATGTAAATGCCGTTTCAACCTTTGGAGGCTCAGGCAGTTTGTGGTCTGAAATCACCGATGTGACCAAGGCGGTGTTGAGTGTTGGCAGCGAAACAGTGATCAACTATACCGTCCATCTTCCGGTGTGGGCCAAAGTGAAGGTAGAAAACCGTTTTGGCAACATCTATACCACCGACCACGAAGGCGAAACAGAATTTAAAGTGGCCAACGGCAGCTTACAAGCCCACAACTTAAAGGCGAAAACACGCATCGTGGTCGCGTTTGGAAGCGCTGATCTGCAAAGCATCACGCAAGGCATGGTGGAGCTCAACTATGCCGACCTCGAGTTGCAAAAAGCCTCCGCTTTACGCCTCACTTCCCGCACTTCTTCCATCCATATTGAATCAGTGGATGAGCTTCATTTGGATTCGCGACGCGACAAAATCATCATTCCGCAATTGAAAAAAATCATTGGTGATGCTTCCTTTTCTCGCATTGATTTGGGAAAACTCGACACCGATATGCGCTTGAACGTCAACTACGGAAGCCTTGCCATAGACGCAGTTTCAAACGAAATTCAAAGTTTTCAGTTGACGGCGGCCTACACCAACATCCAAATGTTTTTGAACAAAGACCAAACAGCTGGCATCGAAATCCGCTACAACGGAACCTCGAAAGTGAGTTATCCTCCGTCATTTAACCTCAAAGACCAAGTGGCCTCAGCAGTTGCGGATGGTTTTCATTTTCTGAAAGGCACGGTAGGAAATCGCAATGAGCCTGTGATGAAATTCCATCTCACCGGAGGTGAAATCAATATTTTGCAAC
>JADYZK010000424.1 GCA_020853175.1 Bacteroidales bacterium | reverse complement strand
ACATGTTTGAGCAGTTCGCCTTCAAAAGCTCCCGATCCTCCTTTAAAACGATAGTCGAGCATGTGGCGGATGTTCTTGTTTCGGCTTTGGCTTAACACAAGTGACGCAGAATCAGCCTGTGAGAATGTTTCTGTTGAGCCAATACCCAGAAAAAGTATTACAACAAAGAACCACTGAAAATTTTTCATAATTGTTTAATAATTCACATTATAAATGTAAGCGTATTCAGTTATTCTTCGCCTGATTCGTTCAGGTGTTTCCACAACATGTCTTTCAATTCCTTGATTCCTTCGCCTGTTAAAGAGCTGATAAAAAGCCAAGGAATATTAGGAATGGTAGGTTTGATGCCTTCGCGCAACTCTTGATCTATAAAATCGCTTTTGGTGACGGCCAAAAGACGAGTTTTGTCCATCAGTTCAGGATTATAAGCTGCCAATTCATTCAACAAAACATCATAATCTTTTGCAATATCCTTGCTGTCGGAAGGAATCATAAAAAGAAGGATAGAATTTCTTTCGATATGCCGCAAAAACCTTAATCCCAATCCTTTACCCTCCGAAGCACCTTCAATGATACCCGGAATATCAGCCATAATAAAGGAATGATGGTCGTAATAACTTACGATTCCTAAGTTGGGCGTGAGGGTGGTGAAGGGGTAGTCGCCAATTTCGGGTTTTGCAGCAGAAACTACTGAAAGCAGGGTTGATTTTCCGGCATTTGGGAAGCCTACAAGGCCTACATCTGCCAATATTTTCAACTCAACAATGATAAATGCTTCTTGTTCGGGTTCACCGGGTTGGGCATAACGTGGCGCCTGATTTGTAGGTGTTTTAAAATGCGTATTGCCTTGTCCGCCGCGGCCTCCTTTAATCAGCACTGCCGTTTGTCCATCTTCTGTAATTTCAGCAAGAAACTCACCTGTTTCTGCATTTCGTGCAATTGTACCCAAAGGCACATCAAAGTAAATATCTTTGCCACTGGCACCTGTGCTCTGTTGTTTTCCGCCCGATTCTCCCGGCCCGGCATGAAGGTGCTTGGTGTAGCGCAAGTGGAGCAAAGTCCACATTTGCACGTTGCCCCGCATGATAATATCACCGCCGCGGCCTCCATCGCCGCCATCGGGGCCACCTTTAGGGACAAACTTCTCCCTGCGGAAATGTGCTGATCCCGCGCCGCCTTTGCCCGAGCGACAATAAATTTTTATTTGATCTACGAAATTTGAACTGGCCATACCTATTTGTTATTCGTGCAAAGATACACTATCCACAATAAATGAAGGTAGTTAAGCCTGAATTAGCCTCAGAGCACTATGTTTTACTCACCCGAATTTCTCTGATACCTCTTTTGATGGCATCCTGTAAACGCTCGTTTACTTCTTCTAAATTTCCGGCACCATCAGCATCAAAAAATACACTTTGCTTCTTGTAATATTCAATAACAGGCTTGGTTTTCTTTTCGTATTCTTCTAACCTATTTAATATCAATTCGGTAGAAGTGTCGTAAATACGCGCACGATCTGTTTTTCCACGGACGTTGAGGCGTTTCATGGCATCGAGGGTGGAGAGGCGCAAGTTGAGCATCAAACTCACCTTTGAGTTGCTTCGGCGAAGCAGTCCATCGAGAATGTAAGCTTGCACTATGGTTCGCGGAAATCCTTTAAAGATGAAACCCGCAGCGGTTTTATTGAGTTCTATCTGCCTTTCAATCAACTTGATAGCAATTTCATCAGGAGCAATTTCACCTTTCTCCAAGTAAGGTTTCGCAGCCATGCCCAGCTCAGTTCCTGCAGCAATTTCGCGGCGCATCAGTTTTCCGGTGGAGATATATACAAGGTTATTGTTCTTTGCAAGTATCTCACCCTGAGTTCCTTTCCCCGATCCGGGTTTGCCCAACAACACCACATTGAAATAATCATGGCGGATGGTGTTGTCAATAGTGTTACAGAGTTCAGCAAAAATTTCTTCAACATTTCCAACACCATTGATGGGATAAAAAATACCCTTGTTTTTGTAAAACTCCATCACCGGCTTGGTTTTGTTTTCATATTCTTGCAGCCTCACGTGCATGACTTCAAGATTATCATCGGCTCTTCCGCTTGTTTTTGATCGCTCTAACATACGGTCAATAACCATTTCGTCAGGCACTTCGAGGCTGAGCATACACGTTAAACTGCTGTTCAGTTTCAGCAACAATCCTTCCAGAATATAGGCTTGTACCACGGTTCTTGGAAAGCCGTCGAAAAGTATTCCGCGGCTATCAAGATTCATAATAACCTTCTTTTCAATGATTTGAACGATAATCTCATCAGGAACAAGGCCTCCTTTGTCAATAATTTCCTTGGCTTCCTTGCCTAATGGCGTTTGTTTGGAAATTTCATCTCTGAGGATGTCGCCGGTGGAGATATACGTCAGGTTGTACTTTTCTAATAAAAGCTTCGACTGGGTTCCTTTCCCTGCACCGGGAGGACCAAAAAGCGCAATATTTAACATTTTGTAATTTGGTTTTGATGTTATTCGGAAACAATGCGATAAATGTCGGGTAGGTTGCGGGCGTGTTCGTTATAATCGAGGCCATATCCAATGATGAAATCGTTGGGAATTTCCATGCCGATGTAATCAATGGAATAGCTGTATTGGAAGGCCTTCGGCTTGAACAAAAGAGTAGCTATTTTAACGGTGGCTGCTTCTAATTTTTTAAGTTTATCAATGGTAAACAACATGGTGAGGCCCGAATCAACAATGTCTTCAACCAAAATGATGTTGCGTCCCGTAACTGCATGATCCAGTCCAATGAGCTCGCGCACAACGGAAGTGGATTCGGTGCCATGATAGGAAGAGAGCTTCACAAACGAGATTTCACATTCAATCTCGATGTTTTTAAATAACTCGGCTGCAAACATAAATGCTCCGTTGAGTACCACAAGAAACATGGGGTTTTTTCCGGCATAGTCGCGATTGATGTTTTCTGCAACTTTTTTAATGGCTCTTTCTATCTGATCCTGAGGTATATATATCTCAAATTCTTTGTCGTGAACTTTTACTCTACTCATAATTGTTGGGATAACCCCCTTGTGGGCTTTGATTTTTGAATGTACAAATGTAAGACTTCAATCCTTATGAACAAATGAAGGTGGAATAATTCAGGGTTTTTAGCGGAAAATTAAGGGTTGGGGGCGGTAATGACTAAAACAATTCGGTAGTTTTGGTATCAGAACACCTAATTAAAGTTTCCTTATCATCATCAAACCATCCCGCAAGGGGAGAAGAACTTGCTCTACTTCAGGGTCGTGACTGACCAAAGTGTTAAATTGCCTTATAGCAACAGTTTCAATGTCATTGATTTGATTATCAAGCACTTTATTGCTCCATAAAACATTATCGGCCAAAAGAAAACCACCCTTTCGGAGCATGGATTTGAGCAAAGGATAGTATTGTGGATAGCGATTTTTATCGGCATCCAAGAAAATAAGGTCGAAGCTATCGTTTATTTCCGGCAAAAGCTTCATCGCATCACCAATATGAAGTT
>JADYZK010000423.1 GCA_020853175.1 Bacteroidales bacterium | reverse complement strand
TGCGACAGTCGCGCAGGTCGTAGCCATCCACTAAAATACTTCCTTCAGTAACATCATAAAATCGTGGAAGAAGGTCCACCATGGTTGATTTTCCTCCACCCGATTCACCCACCAAAGCAATGATTTTGCCTTTTTCGATGGTCAAATTAATGTTCGTCAACACCGGCGCATCCACATATTTGAAAGCAACGTTTCGGTATTCAATTTTTTCTTTGAAACCCTCGATGGGCTTGGCATCTATCTTTTCAACAATCACCTCTTCGGCATCTAAAATCTCAAAAATACGTTCTGCCGATGCAATTCCTTTTTGGATATGATAATACCCTTGTGCAAAAGTTTTTGCCGGTGGAATAATCTGCGAAAAGATGATAATATAGGTGATAAAATCGGCAGCGCTGATGGGAGAGTGGTCAGATAAAACCATGCGTCCACCAAACCAAAGCACGATAATGATGACTACCGACGATAAAAATTCGCTCATGGGCGAACTTAAATCGCGGCGGCGATAAATACTGATCATCAAGCGCGAAAGCAATCCGTTTTGTTCCCTAAACTTTCGATCGGAATACCCAATAGCGTTGAAGGCTTTTATGATACGTAAACCCGAAATGCTTTCTTCAATGTGCGAGAGCATATCGGCCATGCGGGCTTGTCCAATTTTGGAGGTTTTGCGCAGACTTCGACCTATCAACCCAATGATATAGCCGGTTACAGGAAGAATAACCAAAACAAAAAGCGTGAGTTGTGGACTCATCGAAAGCATGAAAAATAAAAATGCCAGAATGGTAATGGGGTCGCGCACCAACATTTCGAGGTAATTCATGATGGAGTATTCTACCTCTTGCACATCGTTGGTGATGCGGGCCAGAATGTCACCTTTTTTGTTTTTGTTGTAAAACGAAAGGGGCAAAATCAAGATTTTATTATAGATGGCGTTGCGCATATCCTGTACAGCACCTACCCGCACGTTGGCCATAAAAAAGCTTGACATAAAACGGGCTACATTGCGCAAAAAGAATGCTGACACCAGCACAATACAAATGAAAACCAACGCGTCAATTTGCCCGCTTTCAATAATGATACTGCTGATGTGGTAGTTGAGGCTTCCCAAAAGGGCATCGGAACTGAAAGCAAATTCGGGCCGTTCGGTGACTAACTTTTCGGTTCCAAACAAAAGATTTAGAAAAGGAACCAACAATGCAAACGAAAAAAGAGAGAACAAAACCGTCAGCAAGTTGAAAAGTACATTCAATAAGGCAAAACCCCAATAAGGTTTTGCAAACGAAAGAACACGATAAAACTTCTTCATTATAAATGTTTTAAAAGATCAATACCGGTATAGTTTTCGGGAGTAAGCTGAAGCATTTCTTGCTTTATTGCTACTGATACAGGTAGTTGGAGGATAAACTTTTCAATACTTTGTTTGGTGATGCCTGTGTTTGTTCGCGTGAGGTCTTTCAAAAGTTCATACGCACCTTCTATTTGTTCGCGGCGCAAAATGGTTTGAATGGCTTCGGCGGCTACTGCCCAATTGGCTTGAAGGTCGGCTTTCAATTTTTGTTCGTTCAGCAGCAATTTGTCCAAACCTTTCAGCAGCGATTGAATGGACAACCAGGTGTGCGCCAATGGAACACCCATATTTCGGGTAACGGTGGAATCGGTGAGGTCGCGCTGCAAACGGCTGATAGGTAATTTGTTACTTAAATGTTCCAACAGCGCATTGGCTATTCCAAAGTTGCCTTCGGCGTTTTCAAAGTCAATAGGGTTCACCTTGTGGGGCATGGCCGAGGAGCCAATTTCGCCCGCTTTGATCTTTTGTTTGAAATAGTCGAGCATGATGTACATCCAAAGGTCTCTGCTCAAGTCAATCAAAATATTGTTGATGCGTCGAAGGTTGTCGCAATAAGCCGCCAAATAGTCGTAATGTTCAATTTGTGTGGTGGTTTGCTGCCGATGCAACCCCAAAGTTCTTGTTATAAAAGTGTTTGCAAATGCAATCCAATCTATTTTTGGAAAAGCCACATGATGGGCATTGAAATTTCCCGTTGCCCCGCCAAATTTGGCTGAAAAGGGAAGGTCGGCCAACATGGCCAACTGGTTGTTCAGACGTTCAACACAAACATACAACTCTTTGCCCAACATGGTCGGACTGGCAGGTTGGCCGTGTGTTCGGGCCAACATCGGGATGTTTTTCCATTGCACAGCTTGTGATTGTAGTTTTTCTTTAATGGCCTCGAGCGCCGGAGCGATAACTTCGTGGTGGGCCTCGTTTAGAGCCATAGGCAGCGCTACATTGTTGATGTCTTGCGAGGTTAATCCAAAGTGGATGAATTCTTTAAAGCCTGATAGTTTCATTTCATCAAATCGTTGTTTGAGAAAATATTCCACCGCTTTCACATCGTGGTTGGTCGTTTGCTCAATGGTTTTGATTTGGGTGGCGTCGTTCTCATTGAAACGGAGATAGATGGCCCGTAAACCTTCAAAGAGTGAAGTGTCAAAGTGGGCCAGCATGGGCAACGGAAGCTCGCACAAGGCGATGAAATATTCTACTTCCACTTTAACGCGATATTTGATGAGGGCAAACTCCGAAAAATAGTTACCCAACTTGGAGACTTTGCCGCGGTAACGCCCGTCAATAGGCGAAATGGCTGTTAACGAATTCAGTTCCATTGTGTTTAATTTCGGCGGCAAAGTTACGTAAAGTTCAGCGATGTGAAAAAACAGGATAAGTGCCTTAAAATGAGCCC
>JADYZK010000422.1 GCA_020853175.1 Bacteroidales bacterium | reverse complement strand
CGAGAATGCGATCGAACATCCCCGGCAGATGAAAGCCAACGCCATTCATGTTGTCGGGCAACTCAGCGCCTTCAACAGGCTTTTCGGTGAGCCAGCGTCGGTTTGAAAAGGTGTATTCCAGCTTGTTGCGATAATAATACTGCTGCGTTGAGCCAATGATGGGTAAAATTTCAGGATGCGGAAACTTGCCGATGCGCTCAAAATTGTCTTTCACTTGCTGCTGCTTGTATTTCAGCTGATGGACATAATCGAGATGTTGCCATTTGCAGCCGCCGCAAACCCCAAAATGACTGCAAGCGGGAGTGGTTCGTTCGCTTGAAAAGCTGTGGATTTTCAAAATTTTACCTTCAAAGAAGTTTTTCTTCCGCTTAATCACTTGCAAATCCACCACATCGCCCGGGGCAGCAAAAGGTACAAAAACTACTTTTTGGTCGGGCTTTGCAACCGCCATTCCCTCCGACCCTGCTCCAACAATACTTACGTTTTCTATGATAACGGGCGTTCTATCTCCTTTGTTTCTTGGCATTTTTAAATTTTTTACAAAAATAGACAAATTGCCGGCTTGGGCCTTCTTTCCGCAGAGCAGCTTTAAAACAGAGAATCTTGGTTGGCTTAGGAGGCGGAACATTATAAAAGCGTGATGCCTGATAAAGGACGCATATAGCTATCAGTCAAGTGATTGTATTCCGGCTTTGATTGTTAAAAATTCAAAAAACAAAGGTTTCGCCCTTCTATGGTCAACAAAATGGATGTATTATTGTTTCATTAAAAACATAAACACTATGAAATCAATAAAAATTACCCTCCTTTTCGTTCTTGCGCTGACCATGCAATTGGGTTTAAATGCACAAGACAAAACCAAAACAGTTTTCACTTTTGAGCCTCTACCGTATGCGTACGACGCGCTTGAAAAGTCAATTGACAAAGAAACGATGGAAATTCATTACGACCGTCACCACCGTGCCTACTACAACAATTTTGTAAAAGCCATTGCCGGAACTGAACTAGAATACATGACAATGGAAGAAATTTTTACTCACATGAGTAAATATCCTGTCGGTGTGCGCAACAACGGTGGCGGCTATTACAACCACACCATGTTTTGGAACAACCTCTCACCCAATGGCGGTCAACTTGAAGGCGATTTAAAAGAAGCCATTGTTAAAACCTTCGGATCAGTGGAAGATTTTAAAAAACAGTTTGAGCAAGCCGGTGCCACCCGTTTTGGAAGTGGTTGGGCTTGGCTAAGTGTCAACGACAAAGGTGAATTGTTCATCAGTTCAACCGCCAATCAAGACAATCCTTTGATGGATGTAGTGGCTGAGAGCGGAATCCCTATCCTTGCGCTTGATGTTTGGGAACACGCCTATTATCTACGCTATCAAAACAAAAGAGGCAGTTATATGAGTGCCTTTTGGGATGTTGTAAACTGGTCTGAAGCGTCGGAAAGATATGAAATGGCTTTGAACTAAGATTAAACGGTGATCCGTGAGCTGCAATCAGCGAGCTGTGAACGAGTTAAGACAGATACAAAGCGGTCTGGTTTTAGATCAGATCGCTTTTTTATTGCTGTAAAAAGAATAAAGGTCATTCGATCAACATCATGCCGATAGGGTTGCGAAGACATAAGGTGCCGAGCGATCTTATTTTTTAAAAATGAAATAGACAGCAAGGATTAAAAATCCGAAACCGATCAAATGATTCAAGCGCAAGGTTTCATTTTTGAAAACAACTATGGTAAAAACAGTAAAGACTGTTAATGTGATTACTTCTTGAATGACTTTTAGCTGCCACAAATTAAAAGGCCCGCCATTTTCGATAAAGCCCATTCTGTTGGCAGGCACTTGCACTGAATATTCAAAAAATGCAATTCCCCAACTGATAAAAATGATAGACGGTAAGCTTAAGCTGCTGAACCAGTTCATGTCTTTAAACTTCAAATGGCCATACCAAGCGAAAGTCATAAAGATGTTGGATAAAATCAACAACAAAATCGTGTAAAGCGCCTTCATCTTATGCCAACAATGATGTGTATTCATCCTCAACAAGTTGGCAAAACGCAGTATGGCTTGTTCGTTCCGGCTGAGGAGGATAAATGTTCCACTTTTGGTTTGTGAGCAACCACAACAGCTTCCAAAAGTTTTTTGATTTCAAACAGCAGGCCCTCGCGTTAAGATACTCACGGTTAACCTTTTGCCCGTTAAAAACGGGAATAAATTTTGCACACCTAACACTTTGTCCTATAATTTTATAATTAATCTCTAACTTAGATTTAATTTCCTCCTGCGGCCTTATCCTGCTTAGGAAATTTTTTATTTTCTCTATTGCCGCTATGGTTGGTATCGCTTTTAGATTCATTTTTTACACATTTAATAATGAGTGATTTGGACTTCTATTATACTTTGGTGAGGGGTGAGGTGTACTTGCTTCGGTAAAATCGTGACTATAGAAAACATTAAATCCTGAAGCCATAAACTACCAATAAGTTATACAAATCATTGCGACTGAAGGGCTTGGGCAAATAGGCATCGCACCCGGCCTCTATGGCTTTGTGTTCATCGCCACTCATTGCAAAGGCCGTTATAGCT
>JADYZK010000421.1 GCA_020853175.1 Bacteroidales bacterium | reverse complement strand
TGTTGGGCAGCGCCAAAGGCGTCGAAGGTATGGGTTCGGCCATGGCGAGTTGCAAAGTCAGGCTGTCAATCACGTTTTCTGCAGCAAGTTTTTTGAGCAAATTGTTGCGTTTTTGTAGGAAAAGCGAACGGTTCTTTTGTATCGAAATCATGGAAGGTGCATTGGGTAATATGGCCAATGTTGCTGCTTCGGCCCACGAAAGGTCAAACGGGTCGCGGCCAAACCAACGCCACGAGGCTGCTTCAAGTCCCACCACATTGCCTCCATAAGGGGCGTGAGCCGCATAGAGCAACATAATATCATTTTTCGATTTAAACAACTCAAGAGATAAAGCGTAAAATGTTTCTACGATCTTCTCCGAAACTGTTCTGCTCTGGCCTTTTCGTGAAAGTCGTATCACCTGCATGGTGATTGTTGAACCGCCTCTGACAATGGATCGTGCACGGAAATTGGCGGCTGCCGAATGCACCATCGCTAAAACATCAACGCCGGGATGGTAAAAAAAACGTTTGTCTTCAAAGGCTATCACTGCTTTTAAATACTTTTCCGGCACAACTTCCGGAGCAGGAAATCGCCATTGGCCATCGGTGGCAACCCTGGCACCCAACAAATGTCCCTGACTATCTTTTAATATACTACTTAACGGATCATTAAAAAGGTTGCGCGGATAAATAACAACCAACATCACAAACAAAGTCAGCAGCAAAACAAGCACCAAACGCAGCAGGCGGTAGCGTAAAATCCTTTTAACCGCTTGCTGCATTTTGGTTTTAAATTGAGGCAATCGCCGAGCCATGTAAGTCATGTTAAAACCCAAACATCTGTTGTTCTATTGTTCGCTCTTGCGTATGATAGTCCATCCGCCTGCTGTTGCAGCGTTGATTGAATGGTCATACATGGCTTCGCAATGCACAGCGGGCAAAAGAAATTTCCCTGCATAGGTGGCTATGAGCGTTGTAGTAAAGCGGCGCGATTCGCCATTTTTCAGGTCGAAATACTGCACCACGCGATCATCTCGTACATCAGTGAAGTTAGATTGTTGTTCTAATTCAAATGAAAGCGCGTTCATCCGGTTGTTTATAATTTCCCATCCTGCCGGAATAACTTCACTCAAGGCAAGGAAGTTAACATGTCTAAGGCTTTGGTTTTTAACAGTAACCTCCATCTTAAATGTTGTTCCTTGAGAGAGTTGCGAAACGTCCACAGCATTGCCTTTTGCATCATAGTAAATAACGCTCAAGCTGATACCACTTTCTTTGGGTTGAAATGCACCTACAGGCAAAATACCTGATGTAGAAATACTTACGTACAATGGTTGTTCGCCAGTATTTTTAATGGTAAGGTTTTCAGGTTTTGCGGCAAGAGCAGTGGTGTAAACTGTTTTTTCGAGTGTTTCATGCACGGCTTGAACCTGAGTTAAGATGAAAGAGGCTGGTGCTTTGGGGTCGAATATTTTCGCATACAACTGAAAAGCGTAAAGGGCGTATGCGGTTTCTTGGGTGCTTAACCACACGTTGCTGCTGAGGATCTTACTCATTTCAACAAGCAATGGAAACGCAAGACTTTTTTCTTCGAGTAGCAAGAGGGTTTCAACCTGCATGGCTTTGTTGCGCATGTCGGAGCCAAAATTGTAGTTATAATTGGTGAGTGGTCGTGGAGTATTTCCTAAGGCCAATGCCCGTGCGGCTTCTTTTTGTCCTGCCAGAGCGTAGGCGGCAGCCAGGGTAGAGGCAGCGGCTCGCGACAACTGCGGATGTTCACGCAACCTGTTCATGGCATTCAATTGTGGATCGCCATGCAAGGCCAAAACATACAATCTGTTGGCTTGCAGGTGGTCGTTCAAAAGTTGATTATTTTCTACCTTGGGATACCACTCCAGTGCTTTTTTTCTTTGGTTTTTGGCCCACTGACTCAAAAACATGGCAGGAACCGCCTTGTTTTCACGCGCTGCAAGCACCATAAAGTGACCCGCATAAATTTCTGACCAAGCATCTACCATTGACGTTCCTGGCCAGTAGCCGATGCTGCCATCAGAGGCTTGTCGTGCCACGAGATGCCCAACAGCCGCATGGATGTTTTGTTGATTTGCTTCCAGGTCGGATAATGACATATTCATCACTTTGGGGAGGTAAAGCTGCGCCAAAGCTTGGGAAGTGATTTGCTCGGTGCATCCGTGGGGGAACAAAAGGAGTTCTTCGAGACGGCCTTTCATATTCACAGCCGGAAGGGAAGAAACCTCCACTGAGCCAAGGAAAGTGGAAGGATCACCGGGGAATTGAAGCTTTTCGGTGTACTGCTCTCCTTTTTCAATAACAGCTGTTTTTATTTCAAACACCCTGTCGTTTGGATTTTCAACAGTTAATTCAATCTTTTCTGTGGCCTTTTCTTGATCAGAAACAACTTTGATTTCCACGTTTCCCGATCCGGATAGTGCAGAGTCTTTTAACCTAAAGTAGATGGTTCGCTCATCAGCGCCCTGAAAAGTGATTGTTGTTTCGGTTTCGCCTTCCACTTTCACCATGCCTGATGTTTGAAGGCTTACTTTGATGTTGTGGTTGCCTTTGAGGCTCGAAAAAATGGTAACAGGCATCCCCACTTCATCTTTTTGGCGCAGGAGTCGAGGCAAAGTGCTCAACACCATCAAAGGTTGTTTCACTTTTAGCACTTCTTCTGTGCTGCCAAAAGCATTTCCCGAAACGGCAACTGCCATCACCCGCACCGATCCGATGTAGTTTTCAAATGACATGGAATGGGATTTGGTTTCGCCTGCTTTTAAATTAAAAGGTCCCATCACTTTGACCACAGGAACGAACCTCGATTGGCGTGCTTTTTCGCGATCGGGCAAGGCTGCATCACCACCAATGGTGAACAGTTGCTCAATCTTTCCTCCGTAAGCGCCCAAAATAAAATCATACATATCCCATGTCTTCAATCCCAGCGCTTCTTTGGCATAAAAATACTGATGTGCATCGGGAGTAGCATGGTTGGTTAAATCAAGCAATCCTTCGTCAACCACAGCCAACATATAGGTCATGGCATGGTTGTTTTTTTCATTTACTTCAATTTTTAGGTTGCTGCCTGTGCGTACTTCTTTGTCGAGACGAAGCGCGGGATTCAAACGTGAATTTTTATCTTCCACTTCCAACGATGCCCAGCCGTAGGTGCGCACAGGCAGATCATTTTTGACCTGAGTGATGGATTGCAAGAGCGTAACATGCACATAAATATTTGGACTATGAACGGCTGTGAGTGGCAGCGTGATTTTGTTTTCACCCTCAACGGTTTCCATCCAATAGGCTTTAAGTTGTTGCATTCCTTTCTCAATGCTGATCAACGCTCTTCCCTTGCCGGGTCCCACGAAACTAATCACTGCCTGATC
>JADYZK010000420.1 GCA_020853175.1 Bacteroidales bacterium | reverse complement strand
TCAATATTTATCCGCTATTATTTTGGTCCCCAAATGGTGACTTTGGGTTACCGCGCGGGACAAACCTCCGAAGTCAAGAAGTGGGCTTCGACTTACTGAATTTTAAGGGATATAATATAAGGTGCTTTAAGAGCCAAAAAAACTCTTTTTATTCCAGCAAGGAAATTTTTTCTTTTTGGCTCAGTGCAGCATAAAACGATTCTTCAACAATTGTCATTTCAGCCAGTTGGCGTTTGGTTTCTTGAAGTTTTCTAATTTTTTCTTCGATAGAGTTTCGGGTAATAAAGCGATACACAAACACATTTTTGTTTTGTCCGATGCGATGCGAGCGGCCCACGGCTTGGCTTTCAGCGGCAGGATTCCACCAGGGGTCGAGGATAAAGACATAATCGGCTTCGGCCAAATTGAGGCCCACGCCGCCTGCTTTAAGCGAAATCAAAAAGACCTGATTTTCTTTGTTTTTTCTAAAGTTCTTAATCACCTCCTCCCGATCACGCGTAGCGCCAATCAGTTTAGAGTAGAGGATATTGCGTTGCTGCAACTCCACTTCAAGCAACTCGAGTTGGGTAACAAACGAAGAAAAAATAAGCACCTTGTGTTGTTCATCCAAAACGGTTTCAAGATATTCGAGTACTTCACGAAACTTCCCGCTATCGGCTGTTTCGTCAGGAAAAAGCATCTTTGGATGGTTAGCCAGCTGACGAAGCTTCATTAAAGCAGCCAAATATAAAAATGAATTGTCTATAGCTGAGCTGTCATTGCTGATTTTTTCGAGGATGTTGTTGCGCATACGGGCTTTTTCCTTTTCGTAAAGCTGCTCTTGCAGCTCATCCATATCGCAATAAACCAGCGTTTCAGTGATGGGCGGAAGCTCGGGAGCCACCTGCGTTTTGGTACGGCGTAAAATATAAGGCTGTATAATCGAAAGCAATTGGGTGCGGCGCACAGACTCGATTTCTTTGGCTATGGGCAAAGCATAATACCGGTTGAAGACGGTTAGGTCGCCCAGCAACGACGGGTTAACAAATTGCATTTGCGACCAAAGATCTGACAAGCGATTTTCGACAGGTGTTCCGGTAAGGGCAAAACGATGGGTCGCATTCAGCAAAAAAGCCGCTTGTGCCGTCTTTGAAGTAGGACTTTTTATTTGTTGGCTCTCATCGAGGATGACAATGCTAAAGAGATGCCGACTCAAACGTTCAATTTCATTGCGCATGATTCCATACGTTGTGAGGATGACATCATTGTTGCTGAGAATACGTTTTGTAAGGTTACGTTTGACGCCGGTATAAACATGTATCCGCAAGTGCGGGGCAAAGCGTTTCAGTTCGTTCAACCAGTTATGGATGAGCGAAGTAGGCATGACTACCAAAGCCGTAAGAAGATTGTTTTCTTCGGCTTTCTTCGGGTCAGGATCGGAATTCACTTCTGTGAATAGTTCAAGCTGCGTGTGAGATTCGACCGGCAAAGAGGTTGGCAAAAGGACTTTGGTATTGTTGCTTTTGGCCGCATTGGACGAAAAAAAAGCAACAAGAAGTGCAATCATCTGTAAGGTTTTCCCCAAGCCCATGTCGTCGGCGAGAATGGCGCCGGTTTGCTGTTGCAGATGGTTACTCAACCAAAAAAAACCCTGTTGTTGGTAAGGACGTAAGCTGGCATTTTCAATATGAGGCAGTTCCAGCTTTAAAGTTGTGGGGGATGTTGTTTCGTAAATCAAATTCAATTCGGGCAACAAGTGCGACACCAAAGGCAGGTGTTGATGGGAAAAACGCAGCTTTGACCCTTGCTTTTTGGCATGAATAAACAAAGGAGTGTAGCGTTCAAACCAAGCCTCGGGAATTAAAAAACGGGTTCCATCATCAAACAAATAATAAGGCACCTTGTCGAGAAGATGGTTTCGGAGCAACACAAAAGGCAGCTGTAAGTCGCCAATGTGGAGGACGATATAAATATCAAACCAATCATTAGTGTTTTCTTTACTTATCTTTAGTTCAGGCTTTTGCAAAAGAAAGTTCATCTCTTTTGTTTGAAAAAACCGAAAACCTAAAGCCTCCAATTCAGCGGCATGATCGGATAAAAAGGAAAGGAAATTTTCTATTGTGTTACCGCCGTTCGGTGCTATGAAAAAAGAACCAGCTTTCAAAAAGCCTTTAGTTTTAAGCACATCAACCAGTTGCTTTTCCCACAACAACTGCCTTTTGATGCGTTTAAAAACAAAGCCTGCATCGCTCATTTCGAGCAAAGTTACCACCATATCGGTTTGGTCGCAGAGAAATACTTTTTCGGCATAGTCAAACTTTAAAACCATTCCAAAAATGCCATCCCAACTTTGCTCGATATGCAATTGCGCTATGGGTTGCACCTCCAAATCAGACATATCAAAGCCTTTGGCCTCGATGTTGGAGGTGTTGGCAATTTTTTTGATAAAACGCTCAAAGTAAAGTTTTTCCATGTGAGCCGGGATCAACAACTCGCTTTTTTCTAAAAAAGGCTTGAGCATTTTACCATTCACGGTTTCATCAAAGCGTATCAATTGGTTTTGGTGCATCAAATAGCACGGGTCAATAGAGAGCAAACGGTTGGAAGCATCCAATAAAGGCAGGGGTGTTTCTGCAACCCAAGCCTTTAGTATATAAGTTGTTGAGTCTTCTCCTTTATCAAAATAGAGTTTCGTTTCGGCCAGTGCTTTCACACGTTCAATAGCATTTTCGGGATACAATTTGGGCCATGAGCGGGCTTCGTAAAGTGAGATACCCATCTCGTTCATCTTGTGTTCTATCTCGGCAAATTTTTGCCACACAAAAGGCATCACAACTTTGTCGAAGACCTTTTTATTTTTTTCAGAAACAAAATCGTTGAGGTTCAAATTATTTTTTGAAAAACGTTTGATCAACTGATGCGGATCCAGTGAAAAAGCCATTTCATGCAACTGAGTTATCCCTGAATCTGCATTTTCAAACTGCTTTAAATCGAGTGTTGCCAATGGATTTCGAACAAATAAGGCCACCGGATTTTCGTCATCGCAGAGGTAAGGCAAAAGCAAAGTCCCAAAATACCGCGATGCTTTTAAAACACCAACCAACACCTTCTCCTCGCCCGTTTTTAACTTCAGTATCATTTCAAATTGTTTACATTTTGGCAATCCAGCAAAGTTAGCCCAAAGCCTCGACTTAAAGGCATTTAAGAAAACATTCTTATCATTTGAGTGTTTATTGGCTTAAAATAGTGAATTCCGCTTCATTAAAAACTTCGTATTGAATCAACAATACAAAATTTTAAAAACTTATATTTCAATTATTTATAGAAGTAATTGATGTTTCTTTGTCAAGAAATTATCTTTAAAAAAGATTTGTTTTTTTTACCCATCAAGTGGAGCATGAAAACAAGTGAATGGAAATGAATGGCGGCACAGTTAGGCTTATGGACGGGAAAAGTATTTGGATAAACCTTCAATTCCGTTATTTTTGCCAACCGTTTAACAGTCAAAAGAATGAAATAATTTTATGAAAGTCATTAAAAGTAATAAACATACCTTTCCAAAATACGGACATATCCACAGCATCCATTCTTTTCCTTCGGCATTTGCCGACAGCAGGCGTGTTGATATTTGGCTGCCCGAAGATTATGATGCGCAACAACACCACGCGGTGTTGTATATGCACGATGGGCAAAACCTTTTCAATCCTGCAACAGGCTTTCATGGTCAAATTTGGGCCATTGATGCCGCTTTGCAACCGCTTTTGTACCAAGCAAGGGTGAAACCCACCATTGTGGTTGCTATTTGGAATACCTCAAAGCGCTACCAAGAATATTTACCCACACCGGCATTCGAGCTTTTGGATGAAGAGCTTCGCCAATACATTCAAGACGAGCATAACAATCCTGAACTTGTTCCATTAAGCGATGGCTACCTTCAATTTATTGTCGAAGAGCTGAAACCCTACATTGACGAACATTACCCTACAAGGGTTGAGGCTGAACATACTGCCATGATGGGATCGAGCATGGGAGGCCTTATTTCGGCTTACGCCATTGCTAAATATCCTCATATTTTTGGAAATGCTGCGTGCGTAAGTACCCACTGGCCTTTGAGTCTTCACCTCAATGAAACCGCTTTTTCACAACCATTTATTCAATGGCTTTTTGAGCACCTTCCCCATCCTTCCAATCATCGCATCTATTTCGATTTTGGAACAGCCACCATTGATTCGTTTTATGAAGTTCATCAGCTTGAAATGGATCATTTGATGCGCAAAGGCGGATATACCGAAGGTGAAAACTGGATCACCGTGAAAGACGAAGGTGCAGCACACAGCGAAGAAGCCTGGAAAAACCGTGTGCACATGCCCCTAGAATTTCTGCTCAGACAGGAGTAATGAGCGCCGTTTTTAGCTCACATTTTAGGTTCAAAAGCAATGAAATTTCATTTTGTTGACTTTACAAAGGCTTAACAACACTTTACAGCAAACTGATACATTGTTTTGGACTGCACAACAACAGCATTGTAAAGCTCTGTGGAGGTGTATCTTAAATAATTTTTGAGCACAGCAACAAACAATTACAACATCGAAACTAACTTTACCCCAAGTTTTGATTGTAGCGTAAAACATTTACCTTTGGAGAGGTTTTAAAGAAAGATA
>JADYZK010000419.1 GCA_020853175.1 Bacteroidales bacterium | reverse complement strand
GAAGGTGAGGATTGAAATTCCCATCACCACCGGAACAAAAATACCTGCAATTTTATCTACCAGTTTCTGCACCGGAGCCTTACTGCCTTGCGCATCTTGCACCATTTTGATGATGTGTGCCAGCATGGTTTCTTTGCCTACTTTTTCGGCCTTAAAATTGAAGCTTCCTTTTTGGTTGATGGTTCCTGCATACACGCTTGCATCTGATGTTTTCAGCACAGGAACAGGCTCTCCGCTCAACATACTTTCGTCCACGTAAGATTGGCCAGCCATAACCTTTCCGTCAACGGCAATTTTTTCTCCGGGTCTTACCATGATAACATCGCCAATCTTTACATCAGAAATGGCGATTTGTTTTTCCTGTCCGTCGGGAAGCAGCACCACTACTGTTTTCGGCTGCAAACCCATCAACTTTTTGATGGCAGTGGAGGCGTTGCCTTTGGCCCTTTCTTCCAACAGTCGTCCCAACAAAATAAAAGTAGTGATGACCGCGGCGGCTTCAAAATAAACATGTGCTTCCAAGCCTCTCGCGTGCCACACTTCAGGAAAAAACATATTGAAAACGCTGAAGGTATAGGCGATGCCCGTACTCAAAGCCACAAGCGTATCCATATTGGCGGTGCCATTTTTGGCTTGTTTCCAGGCATTGACAAAAAAATCTTTTCCCAACCAAGCTAACACTGGCGTTGAAAAAGCCCACATGATGGCGTTGGCGTAGGGGATGTCCATCATGAACATGCCAATGACCACAACAGGAAGCGAAAGCACTATGGCCCAGATGGTTTTCTTTTTTAACGACTTGAATTTCTTGTCGTGAATCGTGTCTAAGGTTTCCTGCTGGTTGTCTTCATTTTCTATCAACAAATCAAAACCTGCCGCCTGAACCGCTTTCTGTATGTCAACAGGATTAATCATATTTGGCAGATATTCAACGGATAAGGTCGCAGTAGCAAAATTAACCGAAGCGTTGATGACGCCATTGACGGCTTGTGCCGTACTTTCAGCACTGATGGCACAGGAAGCACAACTCATGTCCAAAACGGGGAAAGTTTGTTTCACGCTGGTTACGCCATAACCCAAATCTTTGATGCTTTTGATGGCCTCTTTCACGGCTTCTACATCGGTACTTTCGAGCACAGCCCTATGGTTGTTGAGCTCAACTTTGTGGCTGCCGATACCTTTAATTTGCGATAAGCCTTTATCTACAATGAGGGCGCAATGTTCGCTTTGCACATCCTCCAAAGGCAGATAAATGATTTCTTTTGCTTGTTTTGCCATTTTATTGAATGATTTTCTATTTGCAAAGATGGCAACAAAAAAGGGGAGGGCTGTTGCGTTTTTATGGGTTTGATTTGTAACTTTTACACCTTATCCAAAGGTTTTCGTCTGTGGTCACCAATTTGCTTGAAATGGCTGGGCGTAAGTCCGGTCACTTTTTTGAATTGGTTGCTCAGATAAGCCACACTGGAATAGTTTAAGCTGAGGGCAATTTCGCTCAACGACAGCTCATCATACACCAAAAGCTCCTTCACCTTTTCAATTTTTTGAGCGATAAAAAACTTCTCGATAGTGGTGCCTTCCACCTCAGAAAACAAATTGGAAAGGGAGTTGTAATCGTGATGCAGCGCGCTGCTCAGCACTTCCGAAAGTTTTTTTTTGCTTCCGCCTTCCTGATGATGAACCATGTCAATGATCACTGTTTTGATTTTTTCGATGATGCGACTTTTTTTGTCATCAATCAACTCAAAACCCAGTTGCGTCAGTGATTGATCTAATGTGTCTTTCTGTTCGTTGGTCAGCTCTTTGGCGAGGGTTACTTCTCCCAACTTGATGTTTTTGACTTCAAAGTCAAGTTGATCCATCACTTGTTGCACCGCCATGATGCAGCGGTCGCAGACCATATTTTTGATAAAGAGCTTGTGCATGTTTTCCGTTTGATACAAAAGTAAAAAAAGACCTTTAAGAGAGATGAAAAGGTGGCGGCTAAATCATTTTTCACTTTGAGCAAAAGAGGTTTCCAAAAACAATTCAACTCCTTAAAAAATAGGACGTTAATATTGTCAAGACTGCGCTGAATCAGGCTTTTAGAAGATTGTATTAAGCTTTTTTCACGTTTTCTAAAACAGGTTTTTGCTTAAATTTTCCTATTTTTATGGCTTGAACCCTTGTAGTTCATGTTTTTGATTACAAAACTGTCGCTGAACTATGCAATTTCATTTTTATGAAATCTGCGCATTGATTTCCTTTTTTTGAAACGATTTGAAGAGAGCGATGAGCGAAAAAAATACACTATGATAAATCACCCTGTTTATTACCAATCACGCGCCTACAATAGTATTCCATTGTGGAAAAACGTAACCGAAAAGGAATGGCGTTCCTCTGCCTGGCAGCAAAAAAATGCTATCCGCACCGTGGAAAAACTACGGCAAGTGATCCTTTTGACCGACCATCAAGCTGCGGAAATACAACGCACCATTGAAACCTTGAAGCAGCAAGGCAAGGAGCCTTTTCGCATCACTCCTTACTATGCTTCGCTGATGCAAGCCGATCCTTTTCATCCGGTAATGCTTGAAGGCGAAAAAGCCGAACAACGTTTAGACCCCATTTTTTGGCAAAGCGTGCCAACTCCAGCCAATTTGTT
>JADYZK010000418.1 GCA_020853175.1 Bacteroidales bacterium | reverse complement strand
TCATCATGATGAATCGTTTTTTAGAATCGGTAAAATTAACAAAACAAGTTTTAGTTGCTCTTTTAATGTCAAAAAAAGTTCTTTGGCTTGTCAAAAGGCTTAGCTGTTGGCTTAGAAAGTCCATTTTATATGAAAATTTAACTTTGATTGACAGAACCTTTTTGTAACCCGGATGTTTATTAAATAAAAACCAATGTACCAACTGCATACGCGACTCTTTGTTAACGCCTCCCTTGATGAGGTTTGGGACTGTTTTAGTTCGCCACACAACCTTCAAAAAATCACTCCTGCCTCTATGGGTTTTGTCATCAAAGTAGGTGGCGGGGGGAAAATGTATCCCGGACAAATCATTGCCTATACTGTGAAACCGATAGCAGGAATTCCCATGAATTGGGTGACTGAGATTACTCATGTGTCTGACAAGAAATTTTTTGTTGACGAACAACGATTTGGGCCCTATAAGATGTGGCACCACGAACACCATTTCAAGCAGGTGGAGGGCGGCGTTGAAATGGAAGACATCGTGAGTTACCTCTTGCCTTTCGGGTTTCTGGGAAAAATAGCCCACTGGCTTTTTGTGAAACGTCAACTGCAAACCATTTTCGACCACCGCACACAAGTGGTAAGCCATTTGTTTCCGCGAAGCGAAAACAAAAAATAAAAAACCGGAATTTAAAAATGTGTAGTTTTGTTTCATTAAAACACAAACAATGAACAATAAAATACTCTTTTTTGTCCTTTTTATTTGGACGATTTTTGCCCATATTCCTGCTCAATCACAGACCACAGTGCAGGGGAATTTTACCTTCGAAGGCATCGAACGCAGCTATCTTTTGTATGTTCCTGCAAGCTATTCGGCACAAAGCGCTGCTCCGTTGTTGTTGAATCTTCACGGCTATGGATCCAATATGAATGAACAAATGCAATACGGTGAATTTCGACCGATTGCCGATACCGCAGGCTTTTTGTTGGTGGTTCCCAATGGAACTCCCGATTTTAACAACACCATGCACTGGAACACTTTTGGAACATCCAACGTGAATGATGTCGGTTTTTTGTCGGCTTTGATGGATACCGTTTCAATGCATTATAACGTTGATCCTCATCGCCTTTACAGCACGGGAATGAGCAACGGCGGATTCATGTCGTACAGTTTGGCTTGTTTCTTAAACAACAGAATGGCAGCCATAGCTTCAGTTACCGGAACCATGACCACTGCCAACTTTATGAGTTGCATACCAACACGACCCGTTCCGGTGATGCAAATTCACGGAACTGCTGATGGCACAGTGCCTTACAACGGTAATGCTTTCTTTTTGTCGGTTCCCACTATATTAACCCACTGGATTGATGTCAACAATTGCAATGCCACCCCTGAAGTGACGCTCCTGCCAGATGTAAGTAGTGCCGATGGTTGCACCGCCGAACAATATTTGTACAGTGGCGGTGATGCCGGAAGTACGGTTGAACATTATAAAATTATCGGTGGCGGACATTCATGGCCTGGCGCACCGCTGAACATCAACGTAACTAATATGGATTTTAATGCAAGCGCTGTGATTTGGCAATTTTTGAGGAAATACAACCTTTCGGGCTTGCTCTCAATTAGCGATGAATTTGCTGCAGTGGGTGTTGTTGTTGGACCCAATCCTGCGCAAGGAACATTAACCATTCGCTCTGAAAAGGAATCGCTTTCCGAAGTGAAGGTTTTTGATGCACAGGGACGTCTTTTACAGCACATCAAAGCAGGCACCAACGACTTACAGCTGAATTTGAAACAAAAAGGTTTTCTTTTTATTCAAGTCAACACCAAAACAGGGTCAAAAGTTTTCAAAGTGGTGAATGCATAACAAAAAGAGGTCAGCAATTTGCTGGCCTGTTTTCGTTTGAAAACAAAATAAGCCGATGCTTACATCTACAACATTTAGCGTTTGTTTTTTGGGTTGAGTCCATTGAGAACAAATAACTATAAGTCAAGTGAATCAATAATTTGAGAGATGGAAAGTGTAGCTCCGCAAATCACCTCATCACTTGCACCATAATATAGGGTGAGCTCGTCGCCCTCTACGATATGGCCATTGGTGAAAATGACATCACCAAAAAAACCAGTTTTTTCATATTCCATAATGGGCTCCATAATGGGTTGTTCGCTTCGGGCAATCACCTTGGCGGGATTTTGCAAGTCGAGCAGCAAAGCCCCGAGGCAATAGCGGTTGTCAGCATTTGCACCGTGATAGATTTCTAACCAGCCTTTATCGGTTTTTATAGGTGCTGCACCGGCGCCAATGCGCACACTGTCCCACATTCCGGGCCTTGTGAGTGCAACACATTGGTGATTTCCCCAGTGAAGCAGGTCGGGCGATTCGGCCAGCCACAAATAATTACCGCCTAATTCGGGACTGCTTGGCCGATGAAAAGCAAAGTATTTTCCATTGATTTTTTCTTCAAAAAGGGCACAGTCTTTATTGTGTGGCGGAAAAATCATGCCGTGCCGGTCAAAATGTTGCCAATCGGAAGTTTGGATCAGCCCTACGCCAACGCCAAGAGCCGAAACCTGTGTGTAAGTAAGATGATAACGGCCTTCGAGATGCGCCACTCGGCAATCTTCAATACCAAAAGTTTCTAACTTATCCCTTCCAAAAAGTGGGGGATAGGACCCGGGTTCGTAAAAAACGACACCATTCTCGCTGCACAAAAGCCGAAGATGCGAAAGGGATGTTAGGTAGTTTACCCCTTTATAGACGATAATACGCGGGTCGCTGGCATCGAGCTTGGGATCATCAAGGTTAAATGTCAATGCCTCGATTTCACCATAATCATTAAAAATCGGAACCTGAATTGTACCTTCTTTTTGTGGCTGACGCTCGGCAACACGACAAAGCAGCCAGGTTTTATTGTTGAAATTGAAAACCCCCGGGTTTAAAAGGCATAAAATTTCCATGCCGGGCATGCTGGGTTTGATGTCGGTAGGCC
>JADYZK010000417.1 GCA_020853175.1 Bacteroidales bacterium | reverse complement strand
TTTTGGAGGCCATTTTTATTCCCATATTCAAACGAATCCATCATTTTTGAATCAAAACCCATGGAATTTCACCTTTTTGAAGATCAAATTATTGAAAACAAAGATTTCAGAACAGTCCCGCTTCTGAAAGGAACCTACGACCATTGTCAATTCAATCATTGCGATTTTAGCGAAGCAGATTTTTCGTCTTTTCGCTTTATTGAGTGTGGTTTTAAGGACTGCAACCTCAGCTTAGCTAAGATTCAGCAGACGGCATTTAGAGATGTGAAGTTTGTTGACTGTAAAATGTTGGGTTTACATTTTAACACCTCCAATGCTTTGGGATTCGAGATTTATTGTGAAAAAAGCATCCTCAACAATTGTGTTTTTTATGGTTGGAACCTCAAAAAAACAGTTTTTCGGGAGTGTACACTCAAAGAAGTTGACTTTGCAAAATGCGATCTTACCTTAGCCGTTTTCGATCAATGCGACCTTTTGGATACTCTTTTTGAGGAAACAAAAATGGAAAAAGCCGATTTCAGAACCGCCTTCAATTATTCAATTGATCCGGAAAATAACCTATTGAAAAAGGCAAAATTTTCACTTCCTGCTGTTACCGGATTGCTGCATCGCTACAACATTATTATTGAATAGACCGTTTCATCCACAATTAAAAAGGGTAAGTGCTATTCTTTGAGGATGTTACCAACAAATGCCTTGATGTCGTAAGGGCCGTTAAAAACCTTCCACAGTTCGTTCATCAGCGGAAAATCCGACACTGAAATTTCATGACGTTCGAAAAGATGATGAAAAACGTTTGTCGCAATTCGGCCTTCCAGCACCACTTTATCAGAGATGTGCTGGGTAAAAAACCCTTTGCCAATCAACAGCCCAAGTGTGCGGTTTCGGCTCAGATCATTTAAGGCGGTGAGCGAAAAATCGCCAAATCCGCTGTAGTTAAAAAGCGTTTCTTCCAAACCGCCAAACAGTTTTATCACGGCACGCATTTCATTAATGGATTTCGATAACACCATCGAACGTAGGTTGGGCGAATCGAAATTGGCATCAACGATACCAATTACAATGGCATAAATATTTTTCAAGATGCTGGCATACTCCACTCCTTTCAAATCGGTGCTGAAATCCAGGTAGATAGTAGTTCCGCGAAACAAATCCATGAGCACCTCAAAACTTCCAATGTCGCGCGATGCGATGGTAAAAGCCGTAGGTTGCATGTTGATGATTTCACGCGCGAACGATGGCCCTTTCATAGACACAACAGGGTTGGGCATGAAACTGCTGATGGCTTCAGGAATGAGCGTATATTCGGGACCAAAACCCTTTGCCAGATTGATCAAAACAGCATGTTCAGCCACAAAAGACTGATGCTCTTTCAAATAGCCGATGGTAGCCGTTGACGGAATGGCCATAAAAATTACATCAGCCGTGCTGAGAACGGCCTTATCTGTAGTGGCTTTAAGTGAAGGATGCAGCAGGATATTAGGAAAATAACTGCTATTGGTATGGTTCGTGTTAATGGATGCAACCACTTCTTCTTCAACAGAAAGCAGCCAAACTGTGGTGATTCCGTCCATGGCCAGCGTATTTCCAAGCGCTGTTGCAATGGCACCGCTTCCTACAAAAACAGCCGTAGTCGCATGTTTCGATGTTGTCATTCTATTCAATTTTGACTTTTAAAAGTTGCGAATTTATACAATTTTTGCCTTTGTAAGCTTTGAAAACATTGGCCAGGCAACATCAACGCTTTGTAAGCTGACCCTTTTATTGCAAAAAATAAGTTACTATAAAATGTTGTTTCTACTTCAAACCTCAGCCATACATGGATAACGCTAAAAGAAAAACCACTGCTTCACTCCGCAATTAACTGCTGCTTCCATTGCGCAATGGCGGTTTTCCACTCACAGATTTTGCTTATTTTTGCAGCCCATTACACCTTTGTAAATGATATGACAGCATTAATTTTTAAAGAAATCAACAGTTTCCTCAGCTCGCTGATCGGCTACCTCGTCATGGCTGTTTTTTTGTTGATCAACGGTTTGTTTTTGTGGGTTTTTCCCAACGATTTTAACATCCTCGATTTTGGCTTTGCCAGCCTCGACGGCCTTTTCATTTTGGCCCCTTTCATTTTTCTTTTCTTGGTTCCGGCAGTCACCATGCGCTCTTTTGCCGAAGAAAATCGGTCAGGAACCCTCGAATTACTGCTCACCAAACCCCTCACTGACCTCCAATTGGTGACGGCAAAATTTCTTGCCGGACTATCATTGGTCGTATTTTCATTACTCCCCACTTTAATTTACTTTTTTTCGGTTTACCGGCTTGGCCTCCCTCCCGGAAACTTGGATATGGGAGGAACGTGGGGTGCCTTTATCGGGCTGTTCTTTTTAAGTGCTGTTTTTGTCTCCATCGGAATTTTCAGCAGCAGCATCACCGACAATCAAATCATTGCCTTCATCCTTGCAGTAGTGTTGAGCGGTTTCATGTATATTGGTTTTGAATTTATTTCATCGTTGGCACTTTTTGGATCTATTGACTTACTAATCAGACAGTTTGGAATTGAAGCACATTACAAATCAGTAAGCAGAGGAGTGATTGATACCCGCGATTTATTGTATTTTATCAGCGTCATCATCTTTTTTATAAGCCTCACCACATTGACTTTATCGAGCAGGAAATGGTAAAAAACAGCATGAAAGTCGGTTCAAAAACAAAAAATATCCGCAAGCAGCAGTTGATCTCCTTCGGTTTGATCATCGCTATTCTGCTCATCCTGAATGTGATCGGAGGATACGTTTTCACACGTTTCGATTTGACTTCCGAGAAACGTTACACCCTTTCACCGGCCACCAAAGATGTGTTGACAAAATTAGATGACATCGTTTATTTTAAGATCTATCTTGAAGGTGAATTTCCTGCCGGTTTTAAAAAGCTGCGTAAAGAAACCAAAGAGATGCTTGATGAATTTAGGGCCTACAATCCATTGATTTCTTACGAATTTATCAACCCCACGGCCAACGCCGATGCTCAAGAACGCAACGAAACCATCAAAGATTTGGCCGCGCGTGGCCTTGAACCTACCGAGTTGCAGTTGCGCACCAACGATGGCCGCGAACAAAAAGTGATCTTTCCTGGGGCTTTGGTGATGTACCGCGACAAAGAACTGCCACTCGATCTGCTGGACAATCAGCTCAATGTTTTGCCCGAAACCGTTCTCAATAATTCGATTCAAAACTTAGAGTTTAAGTTGGCTGATGTGATTCAAAAACTATCGCAACTGCAAAAGCCACAACTCGCTTTTATTGATGG
>JADYZK010000416.1 GCA_020853175.1 Bacteroidales bacterium | reverse complement strand
TCGTATATTTCGGTGGCACTGCTGTCGGTTGTTTCAAGGAACAAACTGTCTTTGATAAAAGTATCAAAATTAACCAAATCCGCCGATTTATAATAAATGTTGACATAAGATCCGGGGCTGATAAATTTTCCGGGTTTGTAATAAGGTTCTATTTTAAATGCTCTTGCAAAGCTGCTGTCGGCGTTATCGAGAAAAAATTCTTTGCCCACGTTCAGTGTGGAAGAATGTAGCAAACGACGGGCTTCTTTGGGTTCTTTTCCATAAATCATTGGAAAAGGAGTAAGTTTTTCGGTTCCGCCATCACCAACCACAAGGTCAATGCCAATGCCCCTAAAAACCATCTCATCGGGTGGTAGTTCGGCACCATGCCAATATTGCGCAACAATAGCATTGCGTGCAAAATGTTCAGTCATTCGTATTTCGTTTACCTCAAGTCCAGCAGCATCGAGAGTTCCCAAAGCTTCGCGCAGAGAGAGGTTGACCAAGTTCGGCATACGCACCTTTTCGGGTTGTTGCGACACGGTGATAAGATAAATGTTGCGGCCTTGCTTCACTTTTGATCCGGCAGGAGGCTCTTGCTGTAAAACAGAACCGCGCGCAGCACCTTGTTGAAAGATGCTGTCGCTGACGATGAAAGTGAAAAGATCTTCGTATTGCTGAATCACCATTTTATGGTCTTGGCCCGAAAAATCGGGCACGATATACACTTTGCCATGGCGGGTGTAAGTGTTTAACATGCTTAATACAATCCAAACGGTGACCATCACAATCACCAAAGCCGCCAGTAGATGAAGGAAGAATTTCTTTTTAAACATCAGGAATAAAAGCCCGTTTATTTCTAATTTTGCAACTGAATGAGTGTGTGCAGACAAAACTTGGGATTGCCTCAATTATTGCCTGTTGGCGCAAAATTACAGATTATTTGTACGCAAACGAACCCTATTTCCGGCTCACTAACAGCTTCATGGCTTAAAAAAATACCTATGTTCAACAGTAAAAGAAATGTCGCCATCGTATGTGGTGGAAACTCAAAGGAATATGATATCTCCATTCAAAGTGGTCGGGTGGTTTTGGAACACTTGGACAAGGACAAGTACAACAGCTTTCTGATGGTGGTGAGGGGAACGGATTGGAAGGTTTTGCTGGAGGATGGACAAGAATTGATGGTGAATAAAAACGACTTTTCTATCCAACATCAAGGCCACATCCTTCATTTTGATGTGGTTTTTAATGCCATTCATGGGTCGCCGGGCGAAGATGGAAAACTGTTGGGCTACCTCGAGATGCTTCAAATTCCTTATACAGGAAGCAATCACATTGTTTCGGCCCTTACCTTTAATAAGAATTTTTGCAAGCAGGTGGTCGAAAGTGCCGGTGTGGTGGCATTAGCACAAGGAGTGATGTTGAAAAAAGGAGAAGTTTTGAATCCTGAAGCCATGGTGGAACATTTAGGCTTACCTGTTTTTGTGAAACCCAACAGCAATGGATCGAGTGTGGGTGTCACCAAAGTGAAAAAGTTGGAAGAGCTGCTTCCGGCAATACTCAATGCTTTCAATGAAGATGAAGAGGTGTTGATTGAAAGTTTCATTCAAGGCCGCGAAATGGGTTGCGGTGTTTTTGAGTTTCAAGGCAAAAAGTTGGTTTTCCCAATTACAGAAATCATCAGTAAGAAAGAGTTTTTCGATTATGAAGCCAAATATACCACCGGAATGTCGGATGAAATCACTCCTGCCGATGTGGATGAGGAAGCTGATTTTAATATGAAAGCCATTGCCTCGGAGCTATATAGCCATTTGGGATGTCGCGGAATCGTGCGTTTCGATTTTATTTTAACCGATGACAACATTTATTTCTTGGAAGTGAATACCGTTCCCGGGATGAGCGCGGCAAGTATTATTCCACAACAGGCTCAGGTAATGGGTTTTAGCTTGAAGCAATTGTTTGATATGGCCATCGAAAACGTGTTTACAGTCTGACGTTTAGAAATGCGATCAATTTTTGTGTGGCAATGGCCCTGTGGCTGATGCTGTTTTTCAGCTCCGAACTGAGTTGGGCAAAGCTTTGGCTATAGCCTTGTGGAACAAAAACAGGATCATAACCAAATCCACCAGCTCCGGCCGCAAAGGTAGAAATGTGTCCATTGATGATGCCTTCAAAAAAATATCTTTCTCCTTCGAGGATCAACGCGATCATGGTTACGAAACGCGCTTCTCGTTGAGTAGCATCTTTCATTTCATGTAATAGCTTGACTACATTGTCATTATAACTAGCATTTTCGCCGGCATAGCGCGCTGAATACACTCCCGGTGCTCCACCGAGTGCCGCTACCTCCAAGCCGGTATCGTCGGCAAAGCAATCCATAAGATAGCGTTCGTGAATGTATTCCGCCTTTTGCAAAGCGTTGCCTTTGATGGTGGGCGAAGTTTCGGGGATTTCGCCCGCAAAGCCAATATCTTTCAAGGTAAGAAGTTCAATTTTATCACGGGTGATAGAGCTAATCTCCTGTAATTTATGCAGATTGTTGGTAGCAAAAACTATTTTTTTCATGGATTAAAAAGCGATGTTATAAGTGAAGTGAAATTAAATTTGCCAGTCAATGACTGTTTGACCGACGCTTTTTAAGTAGGCGTTGGTTTTTGAGAAATGTTGGCAGCCAAAAAAACCGCGGGAGGCCGAAAGCGGCGAGGGGTGAGGCGCTTTAAGTACTTTGTGCTTGTGGTTATCAATCAGATTTTCTTTGGTGAAGGCGAAATTTCCCCACAACAAAAAAACAACGTCGTCCCGTTGGTTTGAAACCGCCCGGATGGCAGCATCGGTAAAGGTTTCCCATCCTTTTCCTGCATGGGAAGTGGGCTTGGCTTCGCGCACGGTGAGGGTGGTGTTGATGAGCAATACACCTTGTTGCGCCCAATTTTCGAGGTTTCCGTGATCAGGAATCTTGAAATCAACATCCGCTTGCAATTCTTTGAAAATGTTTTTTAGGCTGGGCGGTGGTGGCGTACCTTGTGGCACCGAAAAACACAATCCATGCGCCTGACCAGGCCCGTGATAAGGGTCTTGTCCGAGAATGACTACTTTAACTTTTGGTAAAGGCGTAAGGT